>NZ_JAAGNB010000577.1:0-15108 GCF_010550475.1 Amycolatopsis sp. SID8362 | reverse complement strand
ATCCGCGCGCGGTGCCAGGCGTGCACCACCGGCCGGTAGCAGCGGTACGGCACCGCGGGCGCCACCGCCCCGAGCCGCTCGCGGACCTGGTCGGAGTCCAGCACCGGCAGGCCCGACGCCGCGTGGCGGAGCATCGTCGTCTTGCCCGCGCCCGCGAGGCCCGCCACGACCAGCATGTCGCGTGGCCCGAGTTCGATGACAGTGGGCTCGCTCATGCCCCCTCAACGCCCGGCCGAAGGTAATGGTTCCTTTACCATAGGCTCACGGAAAGTAATGGACACATCTTCCGCACGGTGTCCGCCACCCGGCCGGACGCGCGGTCATTACGCGCCGTGCCGCGAGGCCAGAAACCCATGCAGGACAACGCATTCGACGACGGCCACTTCGGGTGAAGTTCCCGTCCACCTCTTCCGCGTGCCCGGGAAATCCTTATCTTCTTAAGGGGACGCCGCTAGAAACAGAGGACTCCTCATGACCCAGTCGCTGGCACTCCCGGTCCAGGAATTCTGTCTCGATTGGACGCTCACGGGCGACGAAGGCAGCAAGGTCGCGGTCACCCTCAGCGGGCAGGTGTCGCTGCTCGACAACAACCGGTTCTACAAGATCGACGGCGTCGTCTACGTCACGGAGGGTGACGCCGACATCCGCGCGGTCGGCAACCCGTGCCTGTCCGTGCGGCGCAACGGCGTCGAGAAGACGGGGCGGCAGTGGGGCTGGGAGATGTGCTCGGCCCGCAAACGCCTGGCCGCGCTCAACACGATGGAGGGCTACTTCGTCCGGACGGGCTACTGGGCGCCCGCCGACCGCGCCATCCAGCTGAGCCTCTGCGCCGAATCCGGGTGGAGCAGGCGCAAGAGCTACAGCCCGCACGTCACCGTCCGGATGGTCGACTGACCACTGAGGCTTATTCTGGTTAGGCCGCCACGCCCCCACCGGATACCGCTGGTCACCGCGAAAGTCATGTGGCGGCCGACGGCCGAATAAGTCTCACTGTGGACGCTCGGCGCCGCGCCGCCGCGACGACCAGCCCGGCGGCGAGCGCCCCCGCCACCGCGCACCCGGCGCCGAACCCCGGCGACGGCTCGTGCAGGCGCAGCACCGACACGCACAGCCACACCGCCGCGCCGAACAGGATGCCCAGCACCGGGCCGCCGACCGGCGCGCCGCGCCAGCGGTGGCCGTTGCGGATGGTGCGCAGCCCGGATTCGAGGTAGGCGAGCGCGAACAACGCCAGGATGAGGCTGCCCGCGCCCATCGCGCTGGCCAGCGGGTGCTGGCTGGTGAGGAGCGTGAAGGTCTGGGTGATCGGGCCGGTCCGGACGGTCGCCGTGACCGCGCCGCCGACGATCCACCGCGCGATCCCGGGCAGGGTGAGTTCCGCGGTGAAGCCGTTGCCCTCGGGCTTCGCGGTGGTTTCGGCCGAGCCGAGGGGAATCCCGGCCGCGGACAGGTCGATCGCGACGGGGCCGGGGTTGCCGGGGCCGCTGAAGATGAGCGGCTTGCTGAGGTCCACCTCGACCGGCGCCGAGACGGCCGTCCCGCCGAGGTTCAGGGTCGGCGACGCCGAGTGCGGCAGCCGTTCGGGGTTGAGCAGCGCGAGAATGATCAGCGCGAGGGCCGCGAGCGCCGCACCGACGCGCAGCCAGATGACGGGCGCGGCCGAATTCTCCGGCGGCTGGGCGGAGGTGCCGCCGGTCAGGTTCGGGTCGAGGTGGGGGTGCGGTGCGGCCAACGTGGGGTTCGGAGCGCCGGGACGCTGGACGGGGCGGGTGCGGGCCGGGTCGAGTGCCGCCGCACCGAGGCCGGCCACCGGGGAAGCCGGGGCCGTCGGTGCGTTCAACCCCGCGATCACCCTCGGCGGCAGGTGCAGCACCGGCACCCCGGACCGCTCCAGCCACCCGGGCCCGTACACCGCCGTCGCCGCCGCGGCCAGGTCGGCCGCGAACGACTCCGCCTCCCTATAGCGCGAGTCCAGTTCGCGGGCCAGGCTTCGCATCACCACGCCCGCGATCGGCATCGGGACGCCCGCGATCGGCATCGGGTCCGTGAACATGTGCTGGCGCATCATGCTGATCGCGCCGCGGGTGTTGTCGAACGGCAGGCGGCCCGACAGCAGCTCGTACAGCACCGTGCCCGCCGCGTAGACGTCCGCCGCCGGGCTCAGGGCGTTGCCCATCGCCTGCTCCGGTGCGATGTACGCCGGGGTGCCGAGGATCTCGCCGCCGTGGGTCACCAGGGTGGCGCCCTCGCTGATGACGCGGGCGATGCCGAAGTCGGCCACCTTCACCACGCCCTGCGTGCTGAACAACAGGTTGCGCGGCTTGACGTCGAGGTGCAGCACCCCCGCCAGGTGCGCCGCGTGCAGGCCGGCCAGCATCGCCAGGCCGATCGCGCACGCCTGCTCGCCGCTCACGCCGTCGCCGTGGAAGCGGCTGTGGACCGTGCCGCCGTCGAGGCGCTCCATCACCAGCAGGTGCTCGCGGCCCGTGCGGACGTAGTCGTACACCGGGACGATGTGCGGGTGGTCCAGGCTCGCCAGCACCCGCGCCTCGCGGTCGAAGAGCTCGCTGCTCGTCGCGTGGTTGAGGACGTCCCAGGGCAGCTGCTTGATCGCGACGCTGCGGCCGAGCGTCCGGTGCACGCCGGCGAACACCACGCCCATGCCGCCTTCGCCGATTTCCGCCCCGATGTCGTACTGCGGCAGGGCGGCGATCAGCTCGGCCGGTGCGCTCATCGGGTGAATTCCTGCGTCGACGGCAGCGGCAGCCGGGTCGTGACGCCGTCTTCGGCGGGGGTGACCGCCGGGGGTGCCGGGTGCGGGGTGAGGTAGCCGAGCAGGAACGCGATCGCCGCGGCGCCCAGCACCACCGGGAGCTCGATCGCCGGCTCCGGCGGGACGAGCCGCAGCACCGACAGGCTGATCACCGCGACCAGGCCCGTGCCGAACCCGGCGGGCAGGAAGCGCAGGCCGCGGCGCCAGCGGTTGGGCGCCAGCCGGTGCCGGGCCAGCGCGAGCAACGCGGCCGCCCAGGCGAGGATCGTCAGCACGAGCATCGCCAGCCCGAAGACGCCGTACACCGACCAGACGGAGCCGCGGACGTCGGCGACCGTCGTGGCCTCGCCGAGCGTGGCGCGCTGCGCGTCGAGCAGCTCCACCGACGACGGGAGCAGCCCCGTCGCCTGCCCGCTGAGGTCGCCGAGGTCGAGCACGAACGTCCGGGTCGCCGAGCCGCGGGCCGGCACCTCGAACGGCGCCGTCGTGTCGTAGGCGAAGAACGTCAGCGCGAGCGCGACCCCCGACAGCCGCACGCTGCGGACCTTCACCGGCGCGGTGCCGGTGTTGGTGGCCACGACCTTCAGCTCGACCTGGCTCGCCGGGTCGATCGGGACGGTCGCGTCCTCGATCGGCCGCTGGTCGATCGACACCTGCACCTCGAGCGAGCCGGAATCGGCCGACGCGGCCGGCGCGCCGAGCACCACCGCGCACAAACCCAACGCAACCCCCGCCGCGATGACACGTCCCATTGGGCATCCCCTACTTGCGTTATCCGACTGGTCCGGAATGCTACAGCGAGCACACACCGGGGAGGGACGTCCGATGCGATTCGTGGTTCGGCTGTTTTTGGGCGCCGTGGCCGGAACGTTGCTCTTGCTCACCTTCGCGGGCAACGCCAACGCACAATACACATCGTCGGTTGGTTTGAAACCGTCGAGCGGCAAGGCCGGGAGTTCCTTCACCATTTCCTGGAATTTCTACCCGTGCGCCACGGCGATCACCTTTTCCTGGAACGGCACGCCGATGTGGACGGCGAACGCGACCCTCGACCAGACGAGCGGAACGGTCGCGGCCACCGTGCCCGCGGGCGCCCAGCCGGGCACCTACCCGGTCACCGGCACGTGCACCAACGCGCGGACCAAGCTGCCGCTCACGGCGAGCAGCCGGTTCACGGTGATCGCCACGCCCACCACGACCCCGCCGCCCCCGACCACCACCCCGCCGGTCGTCACCACGCGGCCGACCCGGCCCGGCAGCACCACGACGCCACCCCCGACGACCACCACCCCGCCGTCCACCACGACCACCCCGCCGCCGACGACCACGCCGCCCGCCACGCCCGGCACCCCCACCACGACCAGCACCGAGCCCAAGCCCGGGGAACTGGTCCTCGACCGGCCGAGCATCCAGCCCGGCGAGTCGCTCGCCGCGTCCGGACGAGGCTGTCAACCAGGCCGGATGGTGACGCTCACCGCCGACGGCGCCGAGGTCGGATCGGCCGTCACCGACAGCTCCGGCGCGTTCACCGCGCCCGTCGAGTTCACCCGGATCGAGGCCGGGCGGCACACCGTCGTCGCCGAGTGCGGGGTGCGGCTGACCGGGGCCGTCGACCAGGTCGTCACCCGCTCCTCCGGCGGGCAGACCGGCACGCTGGTCGTCCTCGTGTTCTTCGTCCTCGCCGGCATCACGGTGATCCGCTTCCGGTGACCCCCGGTTGACAGGCAACCGTCTGGCTGCCTATCGTCGAAAGGCAGCCAAACGGCTGCATGTTTGAAGGGGCACAGCCGAGGAAGGCGCGATGGACGAGGTCTTCAAAGCGCTGGCCGACCCCAGCCGGCGACGGCTGCTGGACGTGCTCAACGAGCGCAACGGCCAGACCCTGCGCGAGCTGTGCGCGGGGCTGGACATGGCCCGCCAGTCGGTGAGCAAGCACCTGGCCGTGCTCGAGGCGGCCGGTTTGGTGACGACCACCCGGCGTGGCCGGGAAAAGCTGCACTACCTCGACGCCGCGCCGATCAACGCGATCGCCGACCGCTGGATGACCCGCTACGACCGCAGGCGGGCCGGCGCATTGGCCGATCTGAAACGAGCACTGGAGTCCGCACCGATGAACGAATTCGCCTACACGACCTACATCAACACGACGCCGGAAAAGCTCTGGCAAGCGCTTACCGACCCGGCCTTCACCCGCCAGTACTGGGGCGTTTCCTTCGAAACCGACTGGAAAAAGGGCTCGCCGATGATCTGGAACGAAAGCGGCGCGAAAACGGAACACCCGGATCAGGTCGTCCTCGAATCGGATCCGTACCGCCGACTTTCCTACACCTGGCACACCTTCACCGCGGAATGGGCGGACGGCAACAAGATCGATGCCGAAACGCTCGCGAAACTGCAGGGCGAAAGCCGCACGAAGGTCACGTTCACCCTCGAACCGCAGGGGGAAATGGTGAAGCTGACCGTGCTGCACGACGGTTTCGACGACGACAGCACGACGCTGGCGATGTGCAGTCAGGGCTGGCCCGCGCTGCTGTCGAGCCTGAAGACGCTGCTGGAGACCGGTGTCCCCCTTCCGTGATCCCGGCCAATCGGTCGATCCTCCCGAACGCGACAGATCTGGCACAGGGAAAAGTCTGAATCCTCCCCCTTTCGTGGGCGGCAGGCTGAAGTCCGGGTGAATTCCCGCCGATCGACGCCATCCGATGCGGTTTCGCGGGCGTTAGGCTCGCATAATCCGTGACCGGTGATGGTCCGATCGAGTGACGGGAGAGTGCGCGTGCCGGGGTCAGTACGTGCTCGCTGGATCGTGGCGGCGGTCGTGCTCGTCGTCGTGGCGGGCGCTGCCGTGGTGTTCTGGCCCGACAGCGCCGCCGCCGGGGATCCGGAGATCGCGGTTTCGCGCTCGGCGTGCGGCACCGGCTGGTCCGAGCCGAAGCCGGGCCCGCAGACGTTCCGGCTGCACAACACCGGTTCGGTGAGCGCCGAGGTCGACCTGATCGACCCGGCGACCGGTGTGATCTACGGCGAGGTCGAGGGCCTCGGCCCGGACACCACCCGCCCGCTGCAGGTCAACCTGGGCAACGGCAGCTACGCGTTCCGCTGCCTGCCCGAGGACACCGGCGCGATCGTCGGGCCCGCCGTGCGGATCAGCGGCGGGGCCGACCGCACCGGGCCGGGCGTCGCGCCGGTGACGCACAACGACCTGCTCGGCCCGCTCAAGGCCTACCAGCAGCACGTCACGACCGGGCTCGGCGAGCTGGTCGCGGACACCGGCGCGCTGAAGGACGCCGTCCACGGCGGCGACCGCGCGGCGAGCCAGGCCGCCTGGCTGACCGCGCACCTGACCTACGAACGCCTCGGCGCCGCCTACGACGCGTTCGGCGACTCCGACGGCGCCCTCAACGGCACCGCCGACGGCCTGCCCGCCGGCCCGGCCGATCCCGGGTTCACCGGCTTCCACCGCCTGGAGCAGGGCCTTTGGCACGGCGAGGACCTCGGCGCGCTCGCCGCCGTCGCCGACCGCCTGGACACCGACGCCCGCGCGCTCCAGGCGTCCTTCGGCGAGAGCCAGGTCGACGGCAACGACCTCGGGCTGCGCGCGCACGAGATCATGGAGAACACGCTGCAGTTCGAACTCACCGGCCGCACCGACTGCGGCAGCGGCACCACCCTCGCCACCGCCCGCGCCAACCTCGACGGCACGCGCGCGGTGCTCGACGTCCTCCGCCCGCTGCTGGCCCCGCGCTACCCCGAACTGTCCAAGGTGGACAGCTGGCTGACGCGCACGCAGTCCGCTTTGGACGCCGCGCACCGCCCGGACGGCAGCTGGACTCCCCTGGCGCAGCTTTCCCTGCCGCAGCGGCAAAAGCTGAACGCCGACGTCGGCGAGCTGACCGAGCTGCTGGCTCCGATCGCCGCCATCGCCGAGCCGAGGAGGGTTTCGTGACCGGCCTGCCTCGCCGTTCGTTCCTGCGCCGCGCCGCGATGGGCGCCGGCCTCACCGTCGCCGCCGGGGCCGGGCTCGGTGCCTCCTCCGTCATCGACAGCGCGGCACCCGTTCCCTTCCACGGCAAGAACCAGGCCGCGATCCTGCGGAACCCGCCGACGCAGACGATCGTCGCCTCCTTCGACGTCGTCGCGGAGTCCAAGGCCGAGCTGACCGAGCTCTTCCGCGCGATCACCGACCGGGCCCGGTTCCTGACCACCGGCGGCGCTCCCGCGGCTCTCGGCATCAGCGCGCCGCCCGCCGACTCCGGGGTGCTCGGGCCGGTGGTGCCCGGCGGCGACCTCGGCGTCGTCCTCGGGGCCGGCGCGTCGCTCTTCGACGACCGGTACGGCCTGGCCAAGCTCAAGCCGGCCAAGCTCAAGCCGATGCCGACGTTCCCGAACGACGCCCTCGACCCCGCGCAGTGCCACGGCGACCTCAGCCTGACCCTGTCGGCGAACAGCACCGACACCGTGCTGCACGCGCTGCGCGACATCGCCCGCGCGACCCGCGGCGGCATGCAGCCGCGCTGGAAGCTGACCGGCTTCAGCTCCCCGCCGCGCCCGGCGGGCACCCCGCGGAACCTGATGGGGTTCAAGGACGGCACCGCCAACCCGACCGGGTCCGAAGTGGACGGTCTGGTGTGGACGACCGGCGCCGGCGAACCCGCGTGGACCGCGGGCGGCAGCTACCAGGTGGTCCGGCTGATCCGGATGCTGGTGGAGTTCTGGGACCGGGTTTCGCTGGCCGAGCAGGAGAACATGTTCGGCCGCCGCCGCGACACCGGCGCCCCGCTCGACGGGACCGAGGAGACCGACGTCCCGCGCTACGCCGACGACCCGATCGGCACGGTGATCCCGCTGACCAGCCACATCCGCAAGGCCAACCCGCGCACCCCGGAAACCGATTCGAGCCGGATCCTGCGCCGCGCGGTGAACTACGACCGCGGTGTCGACGGCAACGGCAACCTCGACATGGGCCTGATCTTCGTCTGCTACCAGCAGGACTTGGAGCGCCAGTTCGAAGCGGTCCAGACGCGGCTGGCCGACGAACCCCTGACCGACTACATCTCCCCGTTCGGCGGCGGCTACTTCTTCGCGCTGCCGGGCGTCTCCGGGCCGGAGGACCACTTCGGCCGCACTTTGCTCGCATGACTGCGAAAACCACCACGAAAGGAATCTCCACTGTGGACAAGAGAACCCGCCGGCGACGGCGCGGCCTGCTCGGCGCCGGGGCCCTCGCCTCGGTGGCCACGCTGGCCATCGTCACCGGCTCCGCGGCGACCACCGCGGAAGCCCAGCCGCTGAACCTGTTCCCCGCCCACTGGATCCCGACGTCGACGCCGATCAAGCACGTCGTGGTCATCTTCGGCGAGAACATCTCGTTCGACCACTACTTCGGCACCTACCCGGACGCGGCCAACACCGACGGCACGCCGTTCCAGGCCGCGCACGGCACCCCGAAGGTCAACGGCCTCGACAAGAAGCTGCTGACCGACAACCCGAACGCGTACAACCCGAAGCGGCTCACGCACGAGCAGGCGATGACCTGCGACCAGAACCACAACTACGGCGCCGAGCAGGCCGCGTTCAACGGCGGCAAGATGGACCAGTTCGTCGAGAAGACCGAGACGGACAAGTGCACCGGCCAGCCCGTCCTGTTCGGCGAGCCCGGCCTGGTGATGGACTACTACGACGGCAACACCGTCACCGGCATGTGGAACTACGCCCAGCACTACGCGATGAACGACAACTCGTTCAACACGGTGTTCGGCCCCTCGACGCCGGGCGCGCTGAACCTGATCTCCGGCCAGACGCACGGCGGCCAGGCCGTCGACCCGGTGACGCACCAGCCGGTCAGCGACTCCTACGTGGTGTCGTCGCCGGACGCGAACGGCGTCGGCACGGTGATCAACGACCCCGACCCGGCGTGGGACGACTGCTCGGGCAAGAACCACACGAGCAAGGACAACCTGGCCACGATGCAGGGCCGGAACATCGGTGACCTGCTCAACCAGCGCCGCGTGACGTGGGGCTGGTTCCAGGGCGGCTTCCGCCCGACCGGCGAGGCCAACGGCTACGCGGTGTGCGGCCAGAAGCACACGAACGTCGGCGGCAACTCCGTCGTCGACTACAGCCCGCACCACGAGCCGTTCCAGTACTACCCGTCGACGGCGAACCCGAAGCACCTCCCGCCGTCCTCGGTGCAGGCGATCGGGCAGACCGACCGCGCGAACCACCAGTACGACATCTCGGACTTCGACGACGCGCTCAAGGCCGGCTCGATGCCCGCGGTGAGCTTCCTGAAGGCCCCGGAGTACCAGGACGGCCACGCGGGCTACTCGGACCCGCTGGACGAGCAGCAGTTCGTGGTCAGCGAGATCAACAAGATCCAGCAGTCGCCGGACTGGAAGTCGACCGCGATCGTGCTGGCCTACGACGACTCGGACGGCTGGTACGACCACCAGCGCTCGCCGATCGTCAACGGCTCGCACGACGCTTCGCAGGACCAGGCGGTCTGCACGGGCAAGCCGACGGTCCTGGGCGGCTACGCGGACCGCTGCGGCTACGGCCCGCGGCTGCCGCTGCTGGTGGTTTCGCCGTTCAGCCGGGTCAACCACGTCGACCACACGCTGACGGACCAGACGTCGGTGCTGAAGTTCGTCGAGGACAACTGGTTCACCGGCCGGATCGGCGACTCGTCGTTCGACACGCGGGCCGGGTCGCTGACCGGGATGTTCGACTTCTGGCGCCCGCAGGCGAAGAAGGTCACCCTCGACCCGAAGACGGGCGCGGTGACGCACAGCTAGCCCAAGCGCCCCAAGGCGGCCTTGGTTGCGTCTGACGCACCGAAGGCCGCCTTGGGTGCGTTGAATCAGCACTGCGGCGCGAAGCGCCTCCGTTGAGGGTGGTGGCGGGGGCATGGATGGAGCACCGAAGGCCACATTGGGGCGCTTCAGCCGACGGGGTCGAGGTCCCAGGTCAGGGTGACCACGGTGCCGCTCTCGCCGGCGGAGATGTCCGCGCGGTCGGCGCTGGCGCGCAGCAGGAGCAGGCCGCGGCCGCGCGGGGAAACCGGGCGCGGGTCGACCACCGGGGGCCGCCACCGGCCGTGGTCGGCGATCACCACTTCGACCCGGTCCTCGTACGCCGCGGCGTCCAGGTCGACCAGCCCGGGACCCGTGCCGTCGTAGGCGTGGTCGGCGACGTTCGCCAGCGCTTCGTAGGCGGCCAGCACGATGTCGTGCGCCCGTGCCTCGTCGACGCCCGCCGCCAGCACCCACGCCATCAGGTCGTGCCGGAGCTTGCGCAGCGCCTCGGGGACCGCTTCGACGCCGTGGCAGCGGAACGAACCGGCCGGTTCGCGCATCGGGGCTCGCCCTTCTTCCGTGCCGGGGGCCGTCACGTGAGTGCTTCGTCGACCGTCGGGTGGACGCTGATCCACGTGTCGAGGCCGGTGGTCTTCAGCGGGCCGGACGTCACCGGGGAGTCGCTGACCACCCGCAGCGCATGCTCGGTCATCTTGCGGTGCGCCGAAGCGAGCACCTGCAGGCCCGCCGAGCAGAAGAACGTCACCGACCGCAGGTCGACCACCAGCGTCTCCGGCCCGTCGGCCAGCACCGCGGCCACGACGTCCTCGAACTCCGGCGCGCTGAGCAGGTCGATCTCCCCCGCCACGCCCAGCACCGCGGCGCGGCCCCGCCAATCGAGCGTGACCGCCAGCTCGATGGCGGGGAGGTCCCGTGATGAAGAGGTCACGGCCCCTTATCGTGCCCCACTCCCCGGCAAACGGCTACCGGTGCGGGAGCTGCACCACCGAGACCCAGAAGTCGTCGATCTTCCGGACCACCTCGATGAACTTCTCGAAGTCGACCGGCTTGGTGACGTAGGCGTTCGCGTGCAGCTCGTAGCTGCGCAGGATGTCCTCCTCCGCCTCGGACGTCGTCAGCACGACGACCGGGATCGTGCGCAGCTGCGGGTCCTGCTTGATCTCGCCGAGCAGCTCCCGGCCGTCCTTGCGGGGCAGGTTGAGGTCGAGCAGGATCAGCCCGGGCCGCGGTGCCGCCCGGAACCGCCCCTCCCGGTTGAGGAACTCGAGCGCCTCGACGCCGTCGGCCGCGACGTGCAGCGCGTTGCGGATCTTGTGGTGCTCGAACGCTTCCCGCGTCATCAGCACGTCGCCGGGGTCGTCCTCGACGAGCAGGATGTCGATCGGGGCGGGCGCCTGCGTCATACTTCCCCATTGTCCTCTCGCGCCGGCAGGGTGAAGCGGAACGTCGTGTCGGTGGCCGCGGTGTCGAGCCAGATCCGGCCGCCGTGGTACTCGACGATCCGGCGGCACAGGGCGAGCCCGATGCCCGTGCCCGGGTAGGCCGTCCGCGTGTGGAGGCGCTGGAACAGCGCGAACACCCGTTCGGCGTATTCGGCGTCGATGCCGATGCCGTTGTCCGACACCGAAAACACCCAGTCATCGCCGTCGCGCTCGGCGGTGACGCGGACTTCCGGCGGGGTCTCGCCCTTGAACTTCAGCGCGTTGCCGATCAGGTTCTGGAACACCGCCGTCATCAGCGCCGGCTCGACGCGCACCTCGGGCAGGTCGACGTGGGTGACCTTGCCGCCGCTCAGGGACAGCGCGACTTCGAGGTTCGCCAGCGCGTCGTCGACCAGCCGGTCGGCACCGACCAGGACGTGCTCGCCCGGGTTCCGGCCGACGCGCGAAAACGCCAGCAGGTCGTTGATCAGGATCTGCATCCGCTTCGCGCCGTCGACGGCGTACTCGATGTACTGCTCGCCGCGCTCGTCGAGCAGGCCCTGGTAGCGCCGCTGGAGCAGCTGGCAGAAGCTGGCGACCTTCCGCAGCGGCTCCTGCAGGTCGTGCGAAGCGACGTAGGCGAACTGCTCCAGGTCGGCGTTGGACCGTTCCAGCTCGCGCGTCCGCCGGTCGAGCAGCGCGTGCGCGCGCTCCAGCTCGGCGACCTCGTCGAGGATGCGCTGCCGCATCGCTTCGACGTCGGCGCCCAGCTGCGCGATCTCCCGCGGCCCGCTGCCGTGCACCGGGCGGTGGACGTCCTGGTCGGCGACCTGCCGGACCTCGTCGGCCAGCCCGAGGATCGGCCGGGTGATGATCCGCCGCAGCCCGAAGGACAGCAACGCGAACAGCACCACGAGCAGCACGCCGATGACGACGAGCATCTCGTTCAGCAGGTTCGCCGCGGCGTCGAGCTGGGCACGGCCGGCGTCCCGGACCGCGGTGAGGTGGCCGAGCTGGGTGTCGAGCGCCGAGCGCACCGCGTTGAACAGCTCCTGGCCGCGCGCGACCTCGGCCGGGGTCACCGGCGGCGCGCCGGGCGCGATGGTCGGCACGGCCGCCGCCTGCCACGTCGTGGCGGCCCGCAGCACGGCTTCGAGGTCGTCACCGAGCTCGGTGCCCGGGACCGCGCCTGCCTGCCGCAGCTGGGTGACGGCGGCGGCCTGCGCCTGGACGCCGTCGGTGTAGGGCGCGAGGAAGTCCGGCCGGCGGCCGAGCTGGTAGCCGCGGACGCCGGTTTCCTGGTTCAGCAGCGCGCTCGACAGCTGGAGGGCCGACAGGCGCTGCGGCGCGATCACGTCGAGCAGGCGGTTGCGGGAGGCGGTGAGGTTGTGCAGCGCGATCCCGCCGCCGATCAGCGCGGCGAGCAGCAGCACGGTCTCGGCGACGGCGAGCAGGGTCAGCCAGCGGCCGATCGACCAGCCGCGCGCTCCGGCGGTCATCGGGCGGACTCCCCGGGTTCGTGGCGGAGCAGGGCGAGGGCGACGTCGTCGTCGAGCGGCCCGGAGTTGAAGCGCTCGGCGCGGGCGATCAGCTCGTCGAGCAGGTCGGTGCCGTCCAGCCCGCCGCGGTGGCGGATGTCGAGCACGAGCTCGGCCATCCGCTCGTGGCCGAGCCGCTCGGACCCGGCGCCGACGCGGCCCTCGAAGACGCCGTCGGTGTAGAGCAGCAGCGACCACCCCGGCTCCAGCGGGACGTCGAGGGCCTCCCACTTCGCGCCCTCGACGATGCCGAGCGGGACGCCGACGCGGCCGCCGGAGAGCAGGTGCCCGTCGCCGGGGGTGAGCAGCAGCGGCGGCAGGTGCCCGGCCAGCGACAGGCGCAAGGATCTTCGGTCCGGTGCGACGACGACCATGCACACCGTGGCGAACAGCGGCTCGATCCGTTCGTGCACCAGCACCCGCTCGACCATGCTCAGCACGTCGGCCATCGGCAGGCCGGCCATCACGAGCGAGCGCCACGCGATCCGCAGCGCGACGCCGAGCGCGGCCTCGTCCGGGCCGTGGCCGCAGACGTCGCCGATCATCATGTGCACGCTGCCGTCGGCGAGCTCGATGGCGTCGTAGAAGTCGCCGCCCAGCAAGGATCCGTTGCGGCCGGGCCGGTAGCGGGCGGCCAGGTCGAGGTGCGGGTCGCGCAGCAGCGGGCTGGGCAGCAGGCCGCGTTCGAGCCGCGCGTTCTCCCGCGCGAGCAGCTGCTGCTGGAGGAACTGCTGCTCGACCTGTTCCGCGCGCTTGCGCTCGCGGGCGAAGCGCAGGGCCTTCACCAGCAGGGGCCCGTCCACCTGGTCCTTGACGAGGTAGTCCTGCGCGCCGGCGGCGACCGCGGCGACCCCGGTGGCCTGGTCGTGCCCGCCGGTCAGGACGACGATCGCGACGCCCGGCGCGTGCTGGCCGAGCTTCGTCAGGCCGCTCAGGCCCATCGCGTCCGGCAGCTGGAGGTCGAGCACGACGCAGTCGGCGGTGAGCGGGCCGCTCAGCGCGTCGGCGAGCGTCTCGACGCGTTCGAGCGAGAACGGCACTGCCGTGTCGGCCAGCATCTCCTCGACCAGCAGGGCGTCGCCGTCGTCGTCCTCGACGAGCAGCACCCGCAGGCGGGTGCCGGGATTCCACGATGAGTCGTGCGCGGCGGTCACCGGCTTCTCCCGTTCGGCTGCCCTCGGCCAGCACATCCAGACGATCAACCCTAGCGGCACCGGCGTCGGCCGCCTACGGCCGCGGAACCGGTCTCACCGGGGTAGCGCTTTATAGCACTCCGGTGTGACACCAGGCGGGTAACAGTTCGGTGCACGGCCGTGCCGGACCCGGGTGTTCCCGGCCTACGCTCCGGGCCATGCCCGCCCGCCGCGCCGCTTTCGCCTGGTGGGGCGCGACGGCGTGCTGGTTCCTCGGGACGCTGCTGGGCGGACGCCGGACACCCGTGGAAGCGGCCGTCCCGCCGCCGGTCGCGGTGCTCGCTTACGCCGTTTGCGCGGGGCTGTGGGCGTTGCTGGTCTACGGCGTGTACCGCGGGGTGAAGGGAACGCGCGTCGCGCTGGCGATCGCCGGTGCGCTCGGCATCGTCGACCTCGTGGTGCAGCTGGTCGGCGACGTCGTGACCCGCGCCTACGGGCACGGCGCGTTCTTCCTGGCCGCGCTGGTCCTTTCGGGCGCGGGGTTCGTCCTGCTGTTCAGGCCCCGCTGACACCGGTCTCGGCAACGTGGAGGCACGCCGCCATTGGGGTTTTCTCTCTGGCGGCGGTGGGGGCGGGCGTGCCGGGTGGCCCGGCGCCGCAACCCTGACCCGAGACGTAGTGAATGACTCATTCATGTCGTCGGACGACATGAATGAGTCATTCATGTCGTCGCAGCCGCCACGACGCCGCCGATGTGGGTGACCGGTCACGAGGCAATCCGTGCTCCAGACCGAGCCGCGATCCCAGCACCGGCGGACAGCGGGTGCGGGGATCGTCCCGCTGTTCAGGCCCCGCTGAGCCGCGCGGCGAGGAACTCCTGCTCGACGGCGTTGTCACTCAGCTCCAGCGCGGCCCGGTAGGCGTCGGCCGCTTCGGCATCGCGGCCCAGGCGGTGCAGCAGGTCCGCCTTCGTGGCGGGCAGGTAGCGGTAGCCGGCCAGCCTGCCGCCGGCTTCCAGCCGGGCGACCTCGGCGAGCGCCGCCGCCGGACCGTCCACCATGGACAGTGCCACCGCGCGGTTCAGCGCCACCACCGGAGACGGCCACAGGCCCAGCAGCACGTCGTACAGGACGAGGATCTGCGGCCAGTCCGTCTCGGCGTAGCTCGGCGCCTGCGCGTGCAGCGCGGCGATCGCGGCCTGGACGCTGAACCGCCCGGGCGGGCCGGACTTCAGCGCCTCGACGACGAGCCGGTCGGCCTCGGCGATCAGCGCGGCGTCCCAGCGGGCGCGGTCCTGGTCTTCGAGCCGCAGCAGCCGTCCCGCGGAGTCGGTCCGGGTGGCGCGGCGGGCCTGGTGGACCAGCAGCAGCGCCAGCAACCCGGCGACCTCGGTGTCGGCGGGCAGCAGGGCACGCAGCAGCCGCGCCA
>NZ_JAAGNB010000534.1:0-10084 GCF_010550475.1 Amycolatopsis sp. SID8362 | reverse complement strand
TGCCGGTGGCTCGGCCCAGAGGTCGCCGACGAGGGTGTCGGTCGTGACCAGCCGCCCTTCGGCGGCGACGAGGCGGGCGAGCACCTCGCGGTGGCGGGGGCCGCCGAGGCCGACCGGGCTGCCGTCGTCGCCCAGGGCCCGGACGGCACCGAGCACGTCGATTCGCATGTCCCCATCATCGGTGCCGGCGGCCGGGTGCGCCCGGGCGCACTGATCGGTTGCTGATCGCCGTCGCCCAAGCTCGGCCAGGTCAAGTTCCCGACCAGGAAGACGGCCTTCGATGACACTCTCCATTCCCGGTTTCGACCACGTCCGCCTGCCCGGTGCCGGCGGTGTCGAGCTGGCTGCCGCCGTCGGCGGCAGCGGCAGCCCGGTGGTCCTGCTGCACGGTTTCCCCGAGACGCACCTGATGTGGCGGCACGTCGCCGAGCGGCTCGCCGGCGAGCACACGGTGATCTGCCCCGACCTGCGCGGCTACGGCGCCAGCGACAAGCCCGCGGCCACCGGCGAGGACGTGTACGCCAAGCGCACCATGGCCGCCGACGTGGTGGCGCTGGCGGCCGCTCTCGGCCACGAGCGCTTCGCCCTCGTCGGGCACGACCGGGGCGCCCTGGTCGCCTTCCGGGCCGGCTTGGACCACCCCGAGACGATCTCGCACCTGGGCATCCTCGACGTCGTGCCGACGCTGGACATGTGGAACGTGCTGCACGGCGTCCCGGCGGCGGTCGGCTACCACCTGTTCCTCATGGCGCAGCCGCCCGGTCTGCCCGAGACGATGATCGCCGGCAGCGCGGACGCGTTCTTCGGTTCGTTCCTCGACGCCTGGGCCAACGACCCGGCCGCGATCCCGGCGGAGGTGCGCGCGGAGTACCTGCGGGCGAGCGCGGCGGCGGTGCCGTCGATCGTCGCGGACTACCGCGCCTCGGCCGGGATCGACGTCGCCCACGACCAGGCCGATCTGGACGCCGGGTCGCAGCTGGCCATGCCGGTGACGGTCGTCCAGCAGGACTGGGGCGCGCAGCTGGGCTACGACGCGGCCGCGGTGTGGCAGGCGTGGGTGCCGGACCTGGACCACCGGCTGACCAAGGCCGGGCACTTCATGGCCGAGGAAGCACCGGACGAGATCGCCGGGGCGATCCGGGACCTGCTGGCCCGCTGAGCACGCCTTGACCGGCCGGGGATCCCGTGCGCCGGAACCGTCGGCTTCGAGCAGGCCGACGGCTCCGGGGCCGGGGCGTCCTTCCGCGGCACGCAGGCCGTATGACGACCGGATCGCCGTCTTGACGTCGGCCTGCTGTTCGTCGATAGTGATAACCCAATCCGAACGGCCGAGCGCGAAGATCCACCAGAAAATGTTAGCGCTAACATAGGCCGGGCGGCGCGCTGTTCCGTATCGATGAACAAGGGAGTTCATGGTGCCTGCGCTGCAAATGTTTGGCCGTCGGCTGATCGCCGCACAGCATCGCGCGCCCGCTGCCGCGTCCAGACCGGCAGAAGTGATCTGACGAGCGACATCGCAACCCACCGACGCTTTCCTTTCCACAAAGGAGCTTTCATGCCCCGACGATCGAGGATCCGGCGCGCGCTCGCAGTGGCCGCCGCCACCGCCGTCCTGACCAGCGGCGCGGCGACGACCGCGATCTCCCACGCCGCCGTTGAAGGACCCTGCGACATCTACGCCGCGGGCGGCACTCCGTGCGTCGCCGCGCACAGCACCACCCGTGCCCTTTACGCCGCATACAACGGCCCGCTGTACCAGGTCCAGCGCGCCTCCGACGGTGTCACCAGGGACATCGGCGTGCTGAGCGCCGGCGGGTACGCCAACGCCGCCGCGCAGGACTCCTTCTGCGCCAACACCAGCTGCGTCATCACCGTCATCTACGACGAGTCGGGCAAAGGCAACCACCTCACCCGGGCGCTGCGGGGCTACTGGCCCGGACCGGCGGCCGGCGGGAACGACAACCTCGCCAACGCCTTCGAGGCGCCGGTCACGGTCGCCGGGCACAAGGTGTACGGCGTGTACGTGGCCCCCGGCACCGGCTACCGCAACAACCACACCTCGGGGATCGCGACCGGCGACCAGCCCGAAGGGATGTACGCGGTCCTCGACGGCACGCACTACAACGGCGGCTGCTGCTTCGACTACGGCAACGCCGAAACCACCGGCAACGACGACGGCAACGGCACCATGGAAGCCATCTACTTCGGCAACAACAAGGTTTGGGGCTACGGCGCCGGACCCGGGCCGTGGGTCATGGCCGACCTGGAGAACGGCTTGTTCTCCGGTGTGAACCAGCACTACAACGCGGGCGACCCGACCGTCGCCAACCGGTTCCAGACCGCCGTGGTCAAGGGCGCGCCGAACCAGTGGGCCATCCGCGGCGGCAACGCCCGGTCGGGCGGTCTGTCCACTTACTACAGTGGCGTCCGGCCGAACGTCCCCGGCTACAACCCGATGAAGAAGCAGGGCGCGATCATCCTCGGCATCGGCGGCGACAACAGCAACGGCGCCACCGGAACCTTCTACGAAGGTGTCATGACGGCCGGTTATCCCTCGGACGCAACGGAGAACGCCGTCCAGGCCAACATCAGCGCGGCCGGCTACAGCGACGCCCCGACCGGCAGCGGGACCCTCACCCCGGGCGCCCGGGTCTCCCTGCAAGCGACCACCGCGTGCTGCACCTCCGACTACCTGCGCCACAACGACTCCGACAACAAGGTCGTCATCTCCGCCGTCGATTCCGCGAGTTCGGCCACCACCAAGGCCGATGCCACCTGGATCGTCCGGGCCGGACTGGCCAACAGCTCCTGCCTGACTTTCGAGTCCGCCAACGCGCGCGGCCGCTACCTGCGTCACTACGCTTTCCGGCTGCAGCTGGACATCGACGACGGCGGCAGCACTTTCGCGCAGGACGCGACGTTCTGCTCCACCGCGGGCAACAGCGGCACCGGCCGCTCGTTCCAGTCCGTCAACTACCCGGCGAAGTACATCCGCCACTACGCCTACACCGGCTACCTGGCCGGCAACGGCGGCACGAACGCCTGGGACGCCACCACGTCGTGGGCCCAGGACACCAGCTGGCTCACGGCGACTCCGTGGAGCTGACGAAGTGACTCTTCCGACCACGTCCCCGCTGAACGGAGAACTTCGGTGACCTCTTCCTACACCCGGCGGCAGTGGCTGCGCGCCGTCGGTGCCACCGCTCTCGCTTCCACCGCCGTCCCTGCCCTCGGCGGAGCTTTCGCCGACGCGGCAACCGGTCCGGTGCCGCTGGCGGCCGGCGTGGCCGCCTCCCCGTTCGCCCTCGGCCAGGTGCGGCTCACCGCGAGCCGGTGGCTGGACAACCAGAACCGGACGCAGAACTACCTGCGGTTCGTCGACGTCGACCGGCTGCTGTACGTCTTCCGCACCAACCACCGGCTCGGCACCAACGGCGCCGCCACCAACGGCGGCTGGGACGCGCCGAACTTCCCGTTCCGCAGCCACGTCCAGGGGCACTTCCTCACCGCGTGGGCCCAGCTGTGGGCGGTCACCGGAGACACGACGTGCCGGGACAAGGCCAACTACATGGTCGCCGAGCTGGCCAAGTGCCAGGCCAACAACGGGACGGCGGGGTTCACCGCCGGGTACCTGTCCGGCTTCCCCGAGGCCGACTTCGACAACCTCGAGGCCGGGCGCCTGTCGAACGGCAACGTGCCGTACTACTGCGTCCACAAGACCATGGCGGGCCTGCTTGACGTCTGGCGGTACGTCGGCAGCACGCAGGCCCGGGACGTGCTGCTGAACCTGGCGGCGTGGGTCGACCGGCGGACCGGACGGCTCAGCTACAGCCAGATGCAGTCGGTGCTGGGCACCGAGTTCGGCGGCATGAACGCCGTGCTGACCGACCTCGCCATGGACACCGGCGACACGCGGTGGCTGGCCGTCGCGCAGCGGTTCGACCACGCCGCCGTGTTCGACCCGCTCGCGGCGAACCGGGACCAGCTCAACGGCCTGCACGCCAACACCCAGGTCCCGAAGTGGATCGGCGCCGCGCGGGAATACCTGGCCACCGGCACCACCCGCTACCGCGACATCGCGACCAACGCGTGGGCGATCACCGTCGGCGCGCACACCTACGCCATCGGCGGCAACAGCCAGGCCGAGCACTTCCGCGCGCCCAACGCCATCGCGTCCTACCTGAACCAGGACACGTGCGAGAGCTGCAACACCTACAACATGCTCAAGCTGACCAGGGAGCTGTTCACGCTCTACCCGGACCGCGCCGACCTGGCCGACTACTACGAGCGGGCGCTGCTCAACCAGATGATCGGCCAGCAGAACCCGGCCGACAGCCACGGGCACGTCACGTACTTCAGCTCGCTGAACCCGGGCGGCCGCCGCGGCCTCGGCCCGGCGTGGGGCGGCGGCACGTGGAGCACCGACTACAACTCGTTCTGGTGCTGCCAGGGCACCGGGCTGGAAACCCAGACGAAACTGGCGGACTCGATCTACTTCCGCTCCGGCACGGCACTGATCGTGAACCAGTTCCTGCCCTCGGTGCTGAACTGGAGCGAGCGCGGCATCACCGTCACCCAGACGACGTCCTTCCCGGCCGGTGACACCACCACTCTGACGGTCACCGGGAGCGTGAGCGGGACCTGGGACCTGCGCATCCGCATCCCGGGCTGGACCAGCGGGGCGAGCATCGCCGTCAACGGCGTGGCCCAGAACGTCACCACCACCCCCGGCAGCTACGCCACCGTGAGCCGCTCGTGGGCCACCGGCGACACGGTCACGGTCCGGCTGCCGATGAAGGTCGCTTTGCGGCCTGCCAACGACAACTCCACTGTCGTGGCGGTCACCTACGGGCCGGTGGTCCTGGCGGGCAACTACGGGAACAGCACGCTCACCGGGCTGCCCACGCTCGATGCGAGCTCGATCACCCGGACCAGCAGCAGCGCGTTGTCCTTCAGCGCCAAGGCGAACGGCGCGGCGGTGGGCCTGGTGCCGTTCTACGACGCGCAGGGCTTCAACTACACGGCCTACTGGAACACGGGCGGGACGACGACGTCCCACCTGGTCAACGTGGGCAGCGGGCTCCTGCTGGGAATCGAGAACATGTCCACCGCCGACGGCGGCCGCGCGCTGCAGTGGACCGACAACGGCACGGCGGACCACAACTGGGAGATGATCACCGACGGCACGGCGGTCCGATTCCGCAACGCCAACAGCGGCAAGGTACTCGGGGTGCAGAACATGTCCACAACGGACGGCGCGCAAGTCCTGCAGTGGTCGGACAACGGCACGGCCGACCACCGGTGGACGGTCGTCGACCAGGGCGACGGCACGGTGAAGATCCGCAATGTGAATAGCGGCAAGCTGCTGACCGTGGCGAACGGATCGACGGCCGCCGGCGCGTTCGCCGTCCAGGGACCCGACAGCGGCGCGGCGGCCGACCGGTGGCGCATCGTCCCCACCGGCTGAGCGCGGTCGGCAGGTGGCTGCCCGGACCCGGGAGCGTGGCGCGTCGGGTGCACGGCACAATCCGGGTATGGATCAGGTCGCGGCGCAGGAGTTCGTCGGCAGCTGGGTGCGCGCGTGGAACGCCCATGATCTGGACGCGGTGCTCGCGCACTTCGCCGAGCAGGTGACGTTCCGTTCGCCGGTGGCCGCCCAGCTGCTCGACGGCAGTGACGGTGTGCTGCGGGGGAAGGCGGCCCTGCGCGCGTACTGGGCGGAAGGGCTGCGCCGGATACCGGACCTGCGCTTCGAGGTCGTGGGCACCTACCTCGGCGTCGACTCGTTGGTGATCAACTACCGGAACCAGAAGGGTGTCCTGGTCAACGAGGTGCTGATCTTCGACGGGCCGCGCGTGGTGGAGGGACACGGCACGTACCTCGGAACCGACGCCAACCCCGCCGGTTCACGTTCCGGCTGACCGTCTCGGGTGGTGTGCCGGGCCCGCCCCCTGTGCGAGCCCGGCACGCCGTATCCCCTGCTGGTGCCCTCCGGCTCCCCAGCCGTGGCGGACACCGGTCCCCGCGCGCGGTCCCGACAACCACGCACGCCGGTGAAACCTGCGCTCGAGCGGTCCGTGACGAGATTGCGGATCAGGAACACCCGGACGGGGGATCTTTTGCTCACGGCCTGTGTGGGACTGAGCTACGGCCGCAGGACGAGCTTCCCGGCGGAGTGACCGCTCGCGCTCAGCTCCTGCGCCTTCGCGGCGTCCGCCAGCGGGAGGCTTTGCGCGATGCGTACCGTGAGCGTGCCGTCGGCGGCGAGGCGGGCGTACTCGCCGAGGCGGGACCCGAACGGCGTGCCGGGGCCGGAGAAGGTGACGCCCAGCTCGGCGGCCTGCTGATCGGCGATGGTGATGATCCGGTCGGTGCCGCCGAGTAGGTCGATCGACATCTCCAGGTCGCCTGCCCCCGCGGCGTCGTACACGGCGTCGATGCCCCGCGGTGCGGCCTCGCGGACCCGGTCGGCGAGGCCGGCGCCGTAGGCGAGCGGGGTCGCGCCCAGCGAGCGCAGGTAGTCGTGGTTGCCGGGGGAGGCGGTGCCGATGACCGTGGCGCCGCGGGTGAGCGCGAGCTGCACACCGACGGTGGCGGTCACCCCGGCGGCTCCGTGCAGCAGGAGTGTGTCGCCTTCCCCGACGCCGAGGGCGTCGAGCACGCGGACCGAGGTCTCGACGGCGACGGGCAGTGCCGCGGCGAGGTCCCAGTCGAGGTCCGCGGGCTTCGGGCCGACGTCGACGGCCAGCGCGTGCTCGGCGTACGCGCCGGTGACGGTCCAGCCCAGGACCTCGTCGCCCACCGCGACGCCGGTCACGCCTTCGCCGACCTCGTCGACGACGCCGGCCGCCTCTACGCCGGGGGTCACCGGGAACGGCGGCGTGATCTGCGGCCGCCACCCGTTGCGGATCTTGGAGTCGAGCGGGTTGACCCCGGCCGCCACGATCTTCAGCCGCACCTGCCCGGGTCCGGCGTGCGGCTCGTCGACCTCGTCGAGGCGGAGGACTTCGGGGCCGCCGAACTCGGTGTAGGTGATCGCTTTCATTTCCTGCTCCAGTCGCTCCAGGGAAAGATCAACGTGCCCAGGCGGTGGCTCGGATCCAGTCGGCCAGGTCGAGGGTGGCCGGCTCGATCGCGCGCACCGCGCCGAGATCCGACGGGTGTGCCGCCGCCTTCGCGAACTCGCGGAACATCGCCTGGTCGAGGTCGGTGGGAAGCACGCTCAACGGGAGAGCCTCGTACCGTGCCGGGAGCCCGGCGTGCGCCCCGAACGCCGCGGCGATCCGAGGGCCGGTCAGCTCGTCGCCGACGAGCTCGACGGCTTCGCCGGGTGCCTCCGCGGTGCCGAGCAGGAGCGCGGCGGCGACCCGGCCGACGTCCCGGACCGAGATCATCTTCAGGGCGGCGTCCGCCGGCATCGGCAGCCTCAGCACGATCTCTCCGTGCTCCAGCTTCGGTGCCAGCTCCTCCATGAAGGGGGCCGGGCGCACGATCGCGGCCCGGAGGCCGGACTTCCTCAGGTGTTCCTCGATCGAGTGCTTCGAGTCGTGGTTCGGCACGCCCCGTTCCCGGTCCGCGCCGATGACCGAGTTGAAGACGACGCGCGGGACGCGTGCCGCGGCCGCCGCGTCGACGAGCGCGGTGCCGATGCGGATTTCCGTTTCGACCTCGTCGAGGTTGTTCGCTTCCGGTGTCATGAAGGAGAACGCTTCGACCGCTGTCAGCGCGGTGGTCAGCGATGCCGGGTCGTCGGTCCGGATGGCCGCGAGTTGGACGCCGCGGGCGGCCAGTGCCTGAGCCCGGTCGGAGTGCGGGTTGCGGACCAGGGCCCGCACGGTGGCCTGGTGGTCCAGCAGCGCGTCGACCACCGCCCCGCCTTGTCGCCCGGTCGCGCCGAAGACTGCGATCGTGCCGGTGTCGTCGGGCTTGATCTGTTGTGCCATGTCTCCACGATGCGGTCGGCGGCGCTCGGCGTACCACCGGTGTCGCGCCAGGTTCTTCCGATAACCCGCCAGTTGCGGGTAGTCTCGATCGCGGTGCGTTCGTTAACTGGATCGTGACAGATCGGCGCGGTCGGGGTAAAAGTCGGCGGTCAACCTGGCCGCATGACCGAAGCCGAGGGAAATCCGAAATCCGCGAAGCGTGACAGGACCTCGCGCAGTCGTGAGCTGGTCGAGCTGGCGGCCCTGTTCATCGCCACCGGGGTGGCTGATCTGTTCGTCAGTACGTTGGCGCACAACCGGGTTGCGCCGGTCGTGCTGTTCGGGCTGGGTGGGTTGCTGATCGTCACCGCCGGCGGGCGGTGGTGGTGGACGCACCGGGCGCCGGCCGGCCGTGTCGTGGAGCCGCAGGAAATGCGGACTGGGATGGCCTGGCGGGTGCGAGCCACTGTGCGGGACGTGCCGGGCAGCCTGGCCGGCGTCACCGCGGCGTTGGCCGCGCACCGCTACGACATCGTCTCGCTGCAGGTGCTCGCCGTGCCGGACGGTGTGGTGGACGAGTTCCTGGTCCGCACGCCGGCCGGGACGACCGCGGCGGACATCGCCGTGGTCGTCGAACTCGGTGGTGGCCGGGAGGTGCGGGTCGTGCCGGCGGACGTGCACGAGTTCGTCGACCTGCCGACCCGGGTGCTGACCATCGCGGCCGCGACGGGAGCCGATCCGGACCGGTTGCTGCGGGCGGTGCTGGGCGAGTGCGGGATCGAGCGGAAACCCGGCGGTGGCAAGAAGCCTGGCTTCGACGGGACGTCGATGCGGCTGGCGGAGACGGGCGGCGGTCAGGTGGTGGTGACGCGGCCGCTGCTGCCGTTCACGCCCGCCGAGTTCGCCCGGGCCAAGGCCGCGCTGGACCTGTGCCACCGGCTGGCCGGGAGCCTGGCGCCGGTGGTCTTGGCTTCCGGCGCCGAGGTGATCATCCGTCCGGCCGTGCTCGCCGACGTCGAGGCGATCGAGGCGATGCACGCGCGGTGCGGCGCCGAGACGCTCGCCCGTCGTTACGGGGGTGGTGAGCCGCCGCCGGTGGAGCCGTTGCTGCGGCACAAGGCCACGCGCGTCCTGCTCGCGGAAACGCCGGACGGTGACGTGATCGCGATGGCGACGATGCTCCGCAGCGGCCGGTGCGCGCAGGTCGGCCTGCTGGTCGAGGACGGCTGGCAGGGCAAGCGCGCCGGAAGCGCGTTGCTGGAGCGGCTCGTCACGCTCGCCCGCGCCGACGGCAGCGCCGCCGTCATCGCGATCGCCCACGAGACCAACACGCCGATGATCCGCGCGATGCGGCGCGTCGGCGCCCAGGTCGACCACGTGGCGCCCGACCTCGCCTACCTCAGCTTGCACCTGCACGACCGCGCGGCGATCGCGGGTGAAGGTGCCGGCCGGAACTAGGGCACCGCGGCAGCCGCAGGTGCGTACCGGATCTCCGTACTTGTGCGGACGCGTTCGCGGGTGTCACCGGCGACCGTCGTGGTCATGACCCAGCTGACTGTCACCGACCGGCGCAAGCTCACCGCCATCCGCGCCGCGCGGCTCTTCGACGGTACGAGTTCGCATCTGCTGGCCGATCCGGTCGTCGTGCTCGACGGGGCGGTGATCCGGTCGGTCGAGACCGGTACCGGGCCGCCGCCCGGTGCGGACGTCGTCGACCTCGGTGACGTGACGCTGCTGCCCGGGCTGATCGACACCCACGTCCACCTCGCGTTCGACGCCGGTCCCGACGCGGTCGGCCGGCTACTGGCGCGGACCGACGAGGAGGCGCTCGCCGCCATGGCGGAGGCCGGCCGGGCGTCGCTGCGGGCGGGGGTGACGACGGTTCGCGATCTGGGCGACCGCGGTTATCTCGCGCTGCGGCTGCGGGGGCGGGCGGACCAGCCGGCGATCGTCGCCGCGGGGCCGCCGATCACCAGTCCGCGGGGGCATTGCCACTACCTCGGGGGAGTCGCGGAACCGACCGAGTACGGGGTGCGCAAGGCGGTGCGCGAGCACGTCGAGCACGGGGTCGACGTCATCAAGATCATGGCCAGCGGTGGCACCCTGACCCCGGGCACGCACCAGCACCTGGCCCAGTTCGACGCCGCCGTCCTGCGCGCGGC
>NZ_JAAGNB010000491.1:0-12580 GCF_010550475.1 Amycolatopsis sp. SID8362 | reverse complement strand
GGGTTCCGCGCGAGCGGCCGGGCTGAGCTGTGCCGCGGCCCCGATCCACGCCCCCGACGGCCGGGTCGTCGCCGCGCTCGGGGTGCTGAATTCGTGCCCGGCCGAGCTGGCGCGGCTGCGGCACCTGCTCGTGCTCGCCGCGGCCGAAGCCGCACGCGAACTGACCGGTTCCCCGCGGGTCCACTGAGCGGACCCGGGCCTTCCCGGAGATCCGTCCCCTTTGTCAATCTCGCCCGGTGGGCGGTGCCCGGCTTCCGGGTGCCCGCGGACGTGGAGGGTGACCATGGGCTCGAGACGGTGGCTCGGACTGATCACGGTTTTCGCGCTGGCACTGGGGGGCAGCGTCGTCACCGCCGCTCCGGCGCACGCCGCGAGTCCCGGCGTCGGCACCCTGGCGAACGCGCTCGCCGCCCCGGCGAACAGCTTCGCCGCGTGGTCGAAGGGGCTGGGCACCCTCGGGCAGCTCGCCAAGCCGCTGCCCGCCGTCCAGACCAGCCCCGGCGCCGCGCTGGGGTTCGACACCCTGGCGCAGGAGGCTTTCCACACCGGCACCAAGAAACTCGCGGACGCCGTCGACGACGCCGACCTCGACATCGACCAGCCGATCACGCTCTCCGGTGACCGCGCCGGGACGTTGAAGACGACGCTGAGCACCGTCGGCGAGGACAAGAAGCTCGACCTCACCCTGACGATCTCCCGGGTGCTGAACGACCAGGCCCTGAGCCTCCCGATCCCGATCGGCGACGGCACCAACGCCCCGCAGTCGGCGTTCTCGTCCACCGGCGGCGTGCGGCTCACCGTCGCCACCACCGTGAAGCTGACCGTGGTCTGGGACAAGGCGCACGACAAGGCGTACTTCGTCAACGACGGGACGACCCCGTCGCTCACCGTGGATGCCGAGGCGAACATCGCCGACGCCAAGGCCGTCAAGGCCGCGGTCGGCATCCTCGGGGTCAAGCTCGTCGAGGCCGACTCCTCGCTCAGCCTCAAGGCGCACTTCGCCGCCACCGTCAACGATCCCGACAACGACGGCAGGCTGGCTTTCACCAACTTCGACGGCACCGCGGGAGAACTTGCCCAGAACGGTTCCCTGGCCGGCCTGGTCAGCTTCGGCTTCGCGAGCCCGGCCGGATCCCTGACCGGCTCGCTGCACCTCGCCGCGGCCCCCGCCAGCTCGTTCTCCCTCGACCTGCCCGCGGTGGACGCGAAGATCGGCCTCAACTGGCCCGACATCGCCACCGGCACGCCGCAGATCACGCCGGAAGGCATCGGCACGGTCGGCCCGTTCCTCAACATGACCCCGCGCGACCTGGCCACCGGCCTGGCCCAGCTGGCCACCACGCTCACGTCGATCCAGCGCACCAAGTGGGGCGACGCGGCCAACCCGATCGGCAACCTCGACCTGCCGTTCCTCAAGGGCAGCCTGGCCGACGCGATCCAGCTCAACGAGTCGATCAAGAAGTTCCTGACGGACAACACCAAGACCGCGGCGGACCCGGCGCAGGCCGGCGAGCCGAAGTTCGTGTCCCTGCAGGAAATGCTCGACAAGCTCAACACCGCGGCGAACCTGCCCGGCGGCGGCAAGATCGGCATCTCCGACGTCCACTTCCCGCCCGGCACGACCAAGCTCGACTTCAAGATCACGTTGTCGCGCCAGGCACCCACGAGGGCGA
Source organism: Amycolatopsis sp. SID8362 (assembly GCF_010550475.1). NCBI lineage: Bacteria > Bacillati > Actinomycetota > Actinomycetes > Pseudonocardiales > Pseudonocardiaceae > Amycolatopsis > Amycolatopsis sp. SID8362. The sequence goes on along the minus strand of NZ_JAAGNB010000491.1, from coordinate 10,907 downwards.
TCGACCTCAACGCGGCCGCGGCGGCGTCGTCCGGCCCGGCGGGCAGCCCGGCGAAGACGACGTACACGCAGACGACCCTCAAGGACGAGAACCAGAACTGGAAGCCGGGGGAGTTCGCGGGACGGCACGTCGTCGCCGGCGCCGCCGGGGCGACGGTCGAGAACAACGACGAGCACACGCTCTTCCTGCAGGCACCCGGGTGGACGCCGGTGATCCCGGTGGCCAACGCGCCGTACACGATTTCCGGGATGCAGGGCGACGTCGGCGTCGTCCAGCTCGGCAACGACCTCAAGACCGGCGGCCGCGGCGTGGGCGAGGCCAACGCGGTCAACGCCACCGCGAAGGTGAAGCCCAGCTACGCCGCCGCCGTCACCCTCGTGCTCGACCTGCAGAACCCGACCGTGCACAACCCGCCGATCGAGCAGAAGAACCCGGACGGCAGCACGACGCTGGTCGGCGCGACGCCGACCGGGCCGGACCGGGTGCTGCTGCGCACGTCCGGCAGCCCGTCGCTGTTCACCGCGGACTTCCCGATGGACGCGGGCATCGACCTGTTCGCCAACGCCGGCTTCCTGCAGGTCGAGCTGAAGGGCACGGCGCACGTCTGCCACCCGGCCGCGGGCGCGGACTGCGCCGGGACTCCCGGCGCCGACGACCACATGCTGCAGGTGAACCTCAAGGACCAGGGCGACCTGACCTTCGGCGGCGTCGTCGACAAGCTGCTGCACGACCCCGGCTCGCTGCTGGACTTCCAGGTGCACGTCCGCGGCGCGGGCGGCGTCGACGCGAGCGCGCCGGGCACCGGTGACTTCCTCAAGGGCGCCACCGCGCACGCCGGGTTCACCTGGAACGACCTCACCAAGCTGTCCGGGACCGAGGGCCCGCAGTTCAGCACGAGCGACCTTTCCGAGCTGGCGAACTTCGACTTCGACCCGGCCAACCCGAAGGCGCTGTTCTCGATCATCCTCAAGACGCTGCAGACGCTGAACGCGTCGATCAGCGACGCCTCCCCGGCCGGGGCCGCGGTGTTCGGCACGAAGATCCCGCTGGTCGGCCGTTCGCTGCGGGACCTGCTGCGGGCCGACGAAGCCGGCTCCGGCCCGAAGGTGACCTACGGGCCGAACTTCGTGAAGGACACCTCGCGCAGCGTCGAAAAGGGCAACCCGTTCCCGCCGACGCTCGTCGGGCGCACCGTCGTCGCCGGGACCCAGGTGGGCATCGTCGGCGGCGTCACGGCCGACACCCTCACCCTGGCCGGGCCGTGGGCCAGCCAGCCCTCGCCGTCGACGGCCTACGTGATCCGGTCCGAACTGGACGACGTGATCTCGATGCTGGAGGCCGCGCCGTCGGACAACCTGCAGCGCCTCGTCCAGACGGTCAACGACCGGTTCAAGGGCAGCGTGCCGGTGCAGTTCGAGTACGCCGACCTCGCCGGGACGCCGTCGCTGATCATCCGGCTGGACTGGAAGCGCGCGTACCACACCAGCACGCCGGTGCAGTTCGACTTCAGCCTGCCCGCGGGCAACCAGCGCGTCGCCGGCGTGCAGGGCGACGGCTCGGTGTCGCTCGGGGTCGGCGGCGAGGTCAAGATGGGCCTGGTCGTGCCGCTGGCACCCGGGCCCGGCCCGGCCGACGCGAACGCGCTGCGCATCCTGGACGACTCGTCGATCGGCGTGAAGCTCGACGCCGCCGTCGAAAACGCCACCATCGCCACCACCCTCGGCCCGCTGACCGTCTCGCTCGGCAACCCGAAGTCGGCGGACAAGGCGACCGCGAAGGCGTCCTACTCGCTCGACCTGGCCAAGAGCGGCGGCACCGGCGCGCCGGTGACGTTCTCCGAGTTCGTGGGCGCGGTCGGCCCGTCGGTCAACGCCGCGAGCACGGCGGTGAACTGCGGGCTCGACGGCAGCACACCACTGGCCCTGTGCGCGAAATTGCCGTTGTACATCAGCGAAGACGGCGGCACGACCTACAGCAAGGTGATCACCGACGACACCAAGGCGAACGACTTCGCCTTGCGCCTGCCCAAGTCGACGACGCCCGACGACTACTTCAACCTCGCCGGCGCGGCCATCGACGGCCACCCGCGGCTGGAGACCCCCGACGCGACGCTGCTGGGCCAGGAACTGGGCAAGCGGCTGATCGACTTCGGCAGGCTCGACGGCCTCGACAGCTACCTCAACCTGGCGGAGCAGGCCCTCAACACCGCCAGCTTCGGCGGCAAGCTGCCGCTGCTCGGCGACGACCTCCAGCAGGGCGCGGACTTCATCGGCAAGCTGCGCACGGCGATCCACACCGCGCTGGACCAGCTGCCCGCGGACGGCCACTTCGCCGACATGGCCGCGGTCCGCGGCTGGGTGAACGACCAGCTCGGCGCGAAGCTCGCCAGTGCGGGTCTCAACCCGGACACCGTCACCGTCGACACCGTGTGCAAGACGCGGCTGGGCACCGTCGGCGTCCCGACGGTCAAGCTGCACGACGGCGCCACGGCGGCGGACAAGACCTACCGGTACGTCGTCGCCTCCTACGCGACGATCAACGGGGAGAAGAAGCAGGCCAAGGCGAGCGACCCCGGCTCGATCGCCAACGGCCCGACCGCACTGTCCACAACGGACTCCCTGGACATCTCCTGGGAGCCGGTCGACAGCGCGTCCGGGTACATGGTCTTCCGCGAGGAAGGCGGCGTCTTCAAGCTCATCGCGGACGTCACCGACACCAAGACCACGGACACCGGCGCCGCCGCGATCGGCGGGGCACCGGAGAACCCGGCCGACAACCCGCAGCCGCACGATTGCGCGTATAACGACCTAGACGCCGTGACCATCAGCCTCAACGTCAGCCAGGGCGACTTCAGCGGCGACCTGCTCAACTGCACCGGACTGCCCGCCGGGCACGAGTGCCTCAAGAAGTCCGTGCCGCTGGACCTGGGCATCCCCGGGTTCTCGCTCAAGGCCGACGGCGGCGCGGGCCCCGAGGTCCAGCTGGGCTGGCGGCTGCACCTGGCCATGGGCATCAGCCGCAGCGAAGGGTTCTTCGTCAGCACCAAGGACTCCACGCAACCGGAGTTCGCGGTCGGGCTGAACGTCACCCTGCCGCAGAAGATCAACGCGCAGCTGGCGTTCATCAACATCACCGCGGAGAACTGCACCAAGGACTTCAGCGCCGACGACTGCAATCCCGCGGCCGCGCCGCCGGCCAACGCCGTCCTGCCGCTGTTCGGTGGCGCGTTCAAGATCGACCTGATCGCGCCGGACGACCCGACCAACGGCCGGCTGCACCTGACCGACCTGCAGAACGCCGGGCTGGACCGGCTCGTCGACGTCAAACTGCACGCGAGCGCGGACATCAACTGGCTGCTCAAGGCGCGGCCGGGTGACGACGCCGGGTTCCCGGGCATCCAGGCGAACTTCCGGCTGCACTGGGCGTGGAACAACGCCAAGCCGGGCACCAACAGCGCCGACGGCGGCAACAGCCCGCTGACGCTGGCCTTCGACAAGGTCGGCATCGACAGCGGGGAGATCTTCGGCAAGATCCTCGGCCCGATCGTGAACAAGGTCAAGCAGGTGACCGGCCCGCTCGACCCGGTGATCAAGACGCTGTACGCGCCGATCCCGGTGCTGTCGGACCTGTCCCACCTGGCCGGCGGCGGCGACGTCACGCTCGTCTCGCTCGGCAAGGCGTTCACCACGATCGCCGGCGGCCCGGACCTGAAGTTCGTCGACACGATCGCCGGGATCGTCAACTTCATCAACAGCTTCCCGAAGTGCACCGCCAAGTGCCTCATCCCGCTCGGCTCGTTCGAACTGGGCGGCCAAAAGGCGCTCGACACCACGGCGACACCGGACAACACGGAAAGCCTGATCAGCAGCAAGAAGGACGCCGGGGGCGGCTCCGCGTTCACGCCGCTGCTCGACACGATCAACGGCAAGAACTCCAACCCGGATTCGGTCAACCCGATGACCGCCCAGGCGTCGGCGGCCGGGTTCAGCTTCCCGGTGTTCGAGAAGCCGGCGTCGCTGTTCAACGTGCTGCTCGGCGGCGACGTCGACCTGGTCAAGTTCGACTCCGGGCCGCTGCGCCTCGGCTTCGACTGGCGCCAGCAGTTCGGGCCGGTGTACGCGCCGCCGCCGGTGGTGATCACCCTGCACGGCTCGGCGACGGTGTCGCTGCGGATCGTCGCCGGGTTCGACACCTACGGCATCCGGAAGGCGTTCGAAGCGGCCCGCGCGGGCAAGCTCGACTTCGGCAAGGTGGGCAACGCCTTCCTGCAGAGCTTGTTCTTCTACACCACGGAAAACGGCAAGCCGATCCCGGTCGTGTCGTTCACGGGCGAGATCGCGGCCGGCGCCGCGGTCACGGCGGTGATCATCACGGTCGGCATCGAAGGCGGGCTCGGGCTCACCGTGTCCTTCCTCTGGAACGACCCCAACCACGACGGGAAGTTCCGGATAACCGAGTTCCTGCAAACGGCGTTGAACAACCCCATCTGCCTGTTCACCGTGTCGGGGCGGCTCTACGTCTTCCTCAAGCTGTACGTGACGGTCGGGTTCGGGCCGTTCTCGGTGTCGTTCAGCTTCACGATCGTCGACGTCACGCTGCTCGACTTCACCGCGACCCCGAACTGCACGCCACCACCGCCGAAGCTCGGCGGGCTCAGCGGGGACGGGAAGACCTTGGTCGTGTACGCGGGCGCGCTCGGCCACTCCGCGGAACGCGGCGGCGGCGTGGGCGACCCCTACGAGTCGGACAAGCAGGAGAAGGAGACCGTCAAGATCACTTCGCTGCACAAGTACGACGACCCGGCCAACCCGGAGTTCACCGGTGTGGCCGTGGACATGCTCGGCATCCGGCGCGAGTTCCGGAACAAGAACATCGAGCGCGTCGTCGTGGACGGCCGCCAGTACGGCAAGCCGATGAGCGTGACGTTCATCGGGGACGCCAAGGCCGACACCGCGAAGGACGGCCCACCGCCGCCGACCGCGCAGTTCGACCGCGACGCGATCGTGTTCGGCGGCACCCAGAACGACCAGATCAAGACCGGCATCGGCAACTCCTGGGTCGACGGCGGCGGCGGTGACGACGTCATCGTCACCGGCGACCGGACCGTGCTCGCCGCGAACAAGACGAGCTACGTCCGCGACGACGCGAAGGCCCGCGTCGCGGGTGGTCCCGGCGTCGACAGCATCACCGTCGGCAACGGCGTGGACGTCGTCGCGGGCGACTCGAGCCTCGGCGCGCCACCTCCGCTGACGTCGATCGGGCTCAAGGAGCTGCCGAACGACGGCCGCGACGGCGGCGACCCGATCGCCGACGGCAGCGGCGGCCCGACCGTCTCCGTGCCGAACTGGGCGTCGCTGCCCGACCCGGCGGGCGGGACCGGCACCGGCGACGCCGGCGACACGATCAAGCTCGGGCTCGCGAAGTCGACGGCGTACGGCAACGGCGGCGACGACACCCTGAGCGTCGCGGCCGACGACCCGCTCAAGGACGTGCCCACCTACCCGCGGGCGCTGTTCGTGTCCCAGGGCGCGACGCTCGTCGGCGGCGACGGCAGCGACCGGTTCGCCGGTGGCACCGGGCCCGACCAGATCTACCCGGCGGGCCAGGTCGATCCCGGCATCGACGGCTACGGCTCCGACGACGCCAACACCACCGGCGGACCCGCGGGCGGGCCGATCAACACGATCGACACCGGCAGCGGCAACGACACGGTGTACGGCGGCAAGGGCCAGGACCGCGTCACCGGCCACTCCACCAAGGACCAGCACGACGACTTCCGCGGTGGCGGCGGCAACGACATCCTGTTCGGCGGGTACGGGCCCGACACGCTCTACGGCGGGCCGGACGACGACTACGTCATCGCCGAACCGTCCACCTTGGACTTCCCGAACCCGGGGACGACCGACGGCTTCGGGCCGTTCTACGTCGTCACGCACACCCCGCTGCCGACGGGGATCACCCCGTCGCACAAGACGCTGGTCGGCGGCCTCGGCCGGGACCACGTCATCGGCGGCGACGGCGGCGCGGACGTCTACGGTGACAAGCAGACGACGCCGTGCAAGGCGGGGACGCCGATCCCGTCGACCCCGGTCGACGAGTCGGTGGACGACCCGCTCGACGGCAACGACCGGATCATCGGCGGCGCCGGCGTGGAGAACGTGCGCGCGGGCGGCGGTGACGACAACGTCGATGCCGAGGCGGGCGACGACCTGGTGTGCGGCGAGAAGGGCAAGGACGCGCTGCACGGCGGCCGCGACGCCGACCAGGTCTGGGGCGGCTCGGACGACGACGCCGTCTACGGCGACTCCGGCGCGGACACCCTGTACGGCAACGACGGCATCGACACGATGTTCGGCGGCGACGACCCCGACACCATCGAGGGCAACAACGGGACGGACTGGATCTCCGGTGGCCTGGCCGGCGACACGATCGTCGGCGGCACCCGGGCGGCCGGGCAGCCCGACGACGGCGACCAGCTGTTCGGCGACAGCGGCCCGGACACGATCATCGGCGACAACGGTGATCCGCTGGCGGCCGGCGGCCCGGTGTTCGACCTGGCCAGTACCGACCCGGCGCTGGGCGGCGACGACACCATCTCCGGCGGGTTCGACAACGACGCGTTGTTCGGCGGGCTGGAGAACGACACGGTCTTCGGCGGGAAGGACTCCGACCGCATCGAAGGCAACCCGGGTGCCGACAAGCTGAACGGCGAGGCGGACGCCGACGACATCATCGGCGGCAGCCACCAGACACCGGGCGACCCGGCGGTCAAGAACGCGACCGGCTACCCGGACGCGGGCGACACGATCTCCGGCGGCGACGGCGACGACGTGATCGCGGGCGACAACGCCACGATCACCGGCACCGGCGGTGGCGACACCGGCGACCCGGTGACGCGGGGTCGCGGGCTGTCGGCCGGACGGCACGTGGTGCTGTTCGACCTCGGCTACGCCCCGGCCGCGGGCACGTCCGGTGGAGACGCGATCTACGGCGGCGAAGCCACGGACGTCATCTACGCCCAGGGCGGCGCGGACACCGTGCACGGCGACGCCGGCGACGACTACGCGGAAGGCGACCAGGATGCGGACAAGCTGTTCGGCGACTCCGGGCAGGACGACCTGGTCGGCGGCTCGTCGTACGTCGAGTCGGGTACCGGCCAGGGCACCGCGGGCCAGCTCGACACCGGCGACACCATCTCCGGTGGCGACGACGCCGACCTGATCAGCGGCGACAACGCCCTGCTCACCCGGGACGCGGGCATCGCGAAGAGCCCGATCACGCAGGGCCGCTTCGACATCGACGCACCCGCGTCGGCGCCGATGGTCCAGCGCAGCATCCAGCTGTACGACCTGGGCGACGCGCCGGTGCCGAACACCTCAGGCGGTGACGACATCACCGGCGACAACGGCTGCGACGCGATCCTCGGCCAGTCCGGCAACGACCGGATCAAGGGCAACGCCGACGGCGACTACGCCGAAGGCGGGCCCGGCCGGGACTGGCTCGAGGGCAACGGCGGCGACGACGACCTCGTCGGCGGCAGCTCGGTGATCTTCGGGACCGACACGGCGTTGACCACCCAGGGCCAGCCGGACACCGGCGACGCCGTGTTCGGTGGCGCGGGTGACGACGTGGTGCTCGGCGACAACGCGATCACCGACCGGATCGCGCCGCCGTCGCCGTACCTGCTCCGCGTGGGCAGCAACGGGACGTTCGAGACACAGCGTTCGCTGCGGCTGCTCGACCTCTCGTGGAGCAACGGGTTCCTCGGCGCGCCGACGCGTCCGGTGGCGGGCGGCGACCAGCTGTCCGGTGGCGGCGGCGTCGACGTGATCTTCGGCCAGGACGGCGACGACCAGATCTCCGGCGGCGCGAACGACGACTACGCCGAAGGCAACGGCGGCCACGACACGGTGTTCGGCGACCGCACGCTCGCCGAAGCCGGGATCGCGATCGCGCCGGCCAGTCCGGCGTGGCCGGGTACGGCGTCGGCCGACCTCGGCGACGTCTCCGCGCCGAACGGGCAGGACGACCTGCTCGGCGGCAGCTCGCTGGCGGTCTTCCGGGACACGGCCGACGACGTGCACGGCGACGGCGCCGCCGACTTCATCCTCGGCGACGGCGGCACCGCGGTGCGGGACATCGTGGACCAGACCGGGAAGCCGGTGGCACTCGGCGACGACCTGTCGAAGGTCTCGCTGCCGCTGACCAACCGGATCTACGCCAAGCGCTACCCGGCGACCCCGCCGGCCGGGGCGGCGTTCGTCCGCCACGGCGCGAACGGGGCCCCGACCCGCTTCTGCACCACCACGCAGGCCACCTGTGAGCCGCTCGGCGCCTGGGGTGGGGACAACCTGTGGGGCGACGCGGGCGAGGACACGCTGTACGGCCAGGACGGCAACGACCTGATGTACGGCGACACCGGCACGACGACGGCTCCGGGCGACGGCGCCGACGACATGTACGGCGAGCTCGGCGACGACCGGATGTGGGGCACCGGCGGCGACGACGCCATGGTCGGCGACCGCGGCGGCATCGTCGACGTCTACCAGAACGGGTCGAACAAGTTCGTGATCGACAACACCCAGGTGCCCGCGATCCACTACGAGGGCTTCCTGGCCGGCTCGGTCACGCGGCAGGTCGACCTGCAGCACGACGTCAACGGCGACGCGTTCGCCGCACCGGGCACCGCTCCGGCGATGCCGCACCGCGGCGACCTCGAAGGCGGCACCGACCGCATCCGCGGCGGCGACGACCACGACTCGATCCACGGCGGCTACGGCGACGACCTGGCCAACGGCGATTCGGGCGGGGACAACGTCTTCGGCGACGACGGCGCGGACGTGCTGTGGGGCGGCAAGGGCGGCACCGACGCGGCCAACCCGAACGACCGCGGCGTCAACGACTCGCTCGTCGACTACGTGCTCGGCGGCAAGGGCGCGACGACCGGCCCGTCGGTCGACCCGGTGTCGGGAGCACTCGGTTCGGACATCATCGACTGGCGCCCGCGCGGAACGTACGGCACACCGGGATCGTCGACGTGCTCGGCGAACCCGTGGCCGCAGACGTTCGGCAACGGCAAGAGCGCGGTGACGGTGGACCCGTGTTCGTGGTTCGAGATGACGAACCTGGACAACGCCGACGTCGCGGACAACCAGCACCACCAGGGCATCGACTGGATCTACGGCGGCTGGGACCGTGACGTGCTGCAGGCCGACGTGGCCGACAACGGCCCCAACCAGGGCGACCGCCTGCTGGACTGGAGCGGGGCGTACAACCTGTACACGCACTGCAACGCGGCGTACGGCGGCTATAACGACGTCCGGCAGTGGAGCCCGACGCAGCAGGACTTCCTGCAGCGGTGGGCGTACTCCCTGGGCGCCGGCCAAGGCGCCGGGGACGTGACGACGGCGGGTACCTCGGCGTACGACGAGCTGGCGCTGGTGTACCAGGCGGACCTGCAGGACCACGGGGCCGGGCCGGCGTTCCCGACCACCCCGGGTCACTTCGACAACCCCAACGCCTGCGCACCCTGAGAGGAGAGCTGACACGGCGGGCGCCCGGACTCCGGGCGCCCGCTCGTGTGCTACGTACGCAGCAGGTCGAGGGTGCGGCTCCGTTCGTTGAGGGGTACGACGATCAGGTCGGTCACGTCGGCGTCCTCGTAGCGCTTCACCGCGTCCGTCACGGTCGTCTCGTCGCCGATGACGAGCGTGTCGGCGGGGCCGGCGAGCCCCGCGCGGTCGAGTGAGGCGCGGTAGGCGGGTAGCTGCCCGACCGCGGTGAGCTGGTGCGCGAATTCGGCGCGGGCCCGGTCGGGATCCGGGCTCAGCAAGGTGACGGCCTGGGCCACGATGCGCGCGCCGGGTGCGGTGCGCGGGGCGATGTGCTGGGCCACCATGTCCGGCGTGACCCAGGCGGCAGCCACTCCGTCGGCGAGGTCGTGGGCCAGTTCGAGCATGCGGGGCCCGAGCGCCGAAAGCAGGAGGCTGGGAGCCGGGGCGGTGATGTCGAGCCGGGTGTCGACGGTGAAGAACTCGCCGTCGAACCGGACGGCTCGGCCGGACAGCAGGGGGCGCAGGACGGTCAGGTACTCGCGGGTGTGCCGCAACGGGGACGTGTAGGGCAAGCCCAGCTGGTCCTTGACGTACCAGGCGTGGCTGGGGCCGACGCCCAGGGTGAGACCGCCGGCGGCGGCTTGGAGGGTGAGTGCTTCGGTCGCCGTGGTCACGGGGTGGCGGGGGTAGGTGGCGACGATCGCCGTCCCGGCCTCGGCCGGCCGTTCGCGGAGGGCGGCCAGCAGGGTGAGCGGGTCCCAGCCGCCGGGGTTCTGGTTGGTCCAGAAGGCGGCGAGGCCGCGGTCGGCGGCGTCGGCCGCGGCGGCCACCACCTCGGCCGGGGACGGGGGACTGATCAAACCGGTACCGATGTGCATGCCTTCATCCCAGTCGCCGGAATACCGCGGAACCAGATCCACTTGGACTCCTCAGCGATCACTTCTTGTCATCGTGCCGCCCGGAGGAGCCGTGGAACTGCGCGCGCTGAAGTACTTCGTGACCGTCGCCGAGGAGCTGCACTTCGGCCGGGCCGCGGAGCGGCTCAACATCGTGCAGCCGGCCGTCAGCCACCAGATCGCGCGGCTCGAACGCGACCTCGGCACCCGGCTGTTCGACCGCTCCCCGCGGCACGTCCGGCTCACGCCGGCGGGGGAGCGCGTGCTGGCGGCGGCCCAGGAGACGCTCGCCGCGGCGGCCCGCGTGCGCGTGGTCGCCGGAGAACCCGCTTCCCACGTGCGGATCGGTGTCGCCCCCGGCCTGACCGCACGGCTGGAACGCGCCGCGCAGCTCCTGCTCGACCAGGACCAGCCGGCCCGGGTTTCGCTGGTGGACCTGCCGGTTCCCGCGCGGCTC
>NZ_JAAGNB010000441.1:0-7451 GCF_010550475.1 Amycolatopsis sp. SID8362 | reverse complement strand
GTCGCCGCGCCCCTGGCCAGCGCCTGGACCCGGCCGAAGGGGCCGTTGTAGTAGTTCTGGTCCCCCGGCAGGCCGCCGCCCTTCGCGAACTGCCAGATGCTCTGCTTGTCCCAGCCCGCGGGCAGTTCGCCGACGTCCGGGCCGTAGCGGGCGAGCCACAGCGGGTTGGTGTTCCCGAACCCGGCCGCGTTGCCGGTGCAGCGCTTCCACCACGCCGTGCTGGTGTAGATCAGCGCGCTGCGCTTCACCTTCGCCAGGTAGGTGCGGGTGAAGTCCGCGATCCACGCCGTCAGGTCCGCCGCGTTCTTGCCGTAGCAGACGTCGCCGTACGGGTTGTACTCGATGTCCAGCGCGCCCGGCAGGGTCGTGCCGTCGGCGCGCCAGCCGCCGCCGTTGGCGATGAAGTACTCCGCCTGCGCGGCGCCACCGGAGACGTCGGGGCGGGCGAAGTGGTACGCGCCGCGGATGATGCCCGCCGCGTGCGCGCCGTCGTACTGCTGCCCGTACTGCGGGTTGACGAAGCCGGTGCCCTCGGTCGCCTTGACGTAGGTGAACTGGGCGCCTGCCGCGGCCACGGCGGCCCAGTCGACCGGCCCCTGGTGCCCGCTGACGTCGTGGCCGAGCGTCTGCCCGGCGGCGTCCAGCCGCGGGGTGCCCTGGACGCCCTCGTGCAAGGCGATCTGCGTGCCGGCGTAGTTCGCGTCCGCCAGCGAATAGTCGGGGGCGGCCGACGCGGGCGGGGCGGTGACCACCGCCGCGAGCGCCGCCAGCGCCCCCGCTCCCGCGAGCCGCGCCCGCCACTTCGGTTGTTCGGCCAGGCTTCGGCTCATCCGGGCTCCGATCTCGGTACTGGCACGTCCGGGGCCCATGCTGCCTGCCCGCGTCGCTCTTCGCGACACGGCTGTCACTCGATGTAGTGAGCTACAGCTCGGTCGTGATGATCGCCTCCACGAGGACCTCCCCCACCCGGGTCAGTTCGACGACCCCGTCGGCGGGGTGCAGCCGGACGAGCCCGCGCGCGGCCAGCGAGCGGAACTTGCCCAGCCACGGCTCCGCGAACAACGACCGGCCGGGGAACCGCGAGCGGTGGAGGGAATCGCGCAGCGGCCGCAACGTCGTCAGCGCCATCTTGACCGCCCGCGCCTCCTGCGCTTCGGGCGTGAACCGGGTCGCCGACCCCAGCGGGATGCGCCCGGCGGTCACGGTTTCGACGTACCGCTTCGAGTTGACGTCGGTGATCGCCTCGGACGCGCGGCAGCTCGACGAACCACCCAGCCCGATCGCGACTTCGGGCTCCTGCTTGTCCTGGTCGACCATGATGGACTTCCACTTCTCCGGCCCGAGCCCGGCGCGCGCGAAGTACATCGTCGGGTGCTCGGTGTACCCCGCCGCGCGCAGACCCTCGGTGAGCAGCTCGCGCATCTGGTACTGCTCGCCGAGCGTCGGCCAGCGGTGGCCGTCGCGCACCAGCTTGTCCCGGTAGGACGGCAGCTGCCAGGCCGCAGGCTTCTCCCCCGTGACACCGGTGCGAGTGTCGCTGTAGGACGCCAGGTGCAGCTTGGTGCACACCACCGCGGTGACTTCGTTCTCCAGCACGATGTCCAGGTCGCGCCGGACGCTGTCGAGGGTCTGGTCGAGCAGGCCGTACATGAGGTCGATGCTGACCCACTCGAAGCCCAGCGAAGCCGCGTTGCGGACGAAGTCGACGCACATCGCCGCCGAATGCTCGCGGCCGCACAGCTCCAGCACGTGGTCGTCGAACGACTGGACGCCGCTGGACAGCTTGGTGCAGCCCAGTTCGCGCAACAGCGAGAGCTTCGCCGGGGTGAACGTGCTGGGGTCGCCCTCGAACCGGATCGTGGTGTCGCCGGTGAACCCGAACTCCGACCGGTAGAACTCCAGCAGCCGGCGGATTTCCGGCTCGGGAAGCAACGACGGCGTCCCGCCGAAGACGTTGAACTCCCCCACCTCGGCCCCGGCCAGGTTCGGCACGGCGTCGAGCCACAGCTTCGCTTCGGCGATGTTCAGGTCGACCCAGTGCTTCGCCTTTTCGTACGCCACCTCGGGTTTCCCCTTCACCAGCACCACCGGGTACTGGCAGAACCGGCAGCGGTACGCGCACGTCGGGATGTAGGACCACAGGTGGATCGGGCCGGCCGACGCCAGCTGCGCGTCGAGGTCCCGCAGGAACTCCGCCGGCGTGCCGGGGACGTTGCCGGGAAAGACGTGCGCCCCGAACGGGTCCTCGCGGACGAACTCCAGCAGGTGCCGATTCTCCGGCGCTTCCAGGACGTCGAGCACGGCGGGCCGCGGCCAGGCCGGGTCGAGGCCGTGCAGCGAGCCGATCGCGTCTTCGTAGGCGAGCGTCATCAGAACACCCCTCCGTTGCCGAAGTAGTTGTGGGCCTCTCCCGATTCGCGGTCTTCGCAGTAGTAGCGGACGAACTCCGCGAAGCGCCCGGGAGGGATTTCCGCCAGGCACGGGGGCAGCGGCGGCGGGTAGCCGATGTCTTCGCCGACGTGCCGGCGCAGGCACGCGAACAGCTCGTCGGCGAACTCGAAGTACAGCCGGTACGACGGCGTCTTGTAGGCGTGGATCGGGGTGAAGTCGACGACGCGCATCTCGTCGCGGATCTCGGCGATCCGCCGGGCCAGCCGGGCGGCCAGGTCCGCGCCGAAGAACGCGATCACGGCGTCGTCTTCGAGCAGCGCCGGGGTCAGCAGCACCGGCAGGATGGTGTTCTTCGGCGTGAAGTCCTTGATCGAGAACTCCCACGCCTGCTTCGCTTCGGCCTCGGTCAGGTCGACGGCGGTGGCGGGCGCGGCGGGCCGGATGTCGCGCATGACGATGATGCCGTCCGAGCCGTACGCCCGGCCCGCGATGACCTCGTCGATGGCGTGGTCGACGCGCCTCGGGTTGATCTCGACGCGCGAGCGCGGCGCGTACGTGATCGCGTCGCCCCCGCTGGCCACCTTGATCCCGAAGTCCCAGTCGTCGGAGAGGTGGTTGACGAACTTCCCGTCCTGCAGCTGGTAGAAGATCTCGATGCCGCCGGCGCGCTCGTAGGCGTCGCGCTCGACGGCGAACCCCTTGCCGTCCGGGAAGCCGCCGAACAGCGAAAACGTGACCGCGCGGCACCGCAGCGTCCGCTGGATCGCGTCCCACAGCCGCGGCCGCCCGGCGAAGTGCGCGGGGTCGTAGTAGTAGTCGCAGACGCCGATCGCGGCCTTGCTCGTCTCCATCGCGGTGAACAGCTCACTGAGCCAGTGGGCGTCGACGCGGCAGTCGGCGTCGGCCGACACGAGGTAGAACCGCTCCCCCGGATCGGTGTCCGGCCGGTTGCGGCTGCGGGCCGCGGCGAAGTCCATCCCGGCCCGCCGCGCGCACGAAACCCCTTGCTCGGGTTCGCGGATGACGTGCAGCGCCAGGTCCGGGTGGGCCGCCGCGAAGCCGCGGGCGATCGCGACGGTGTCGTCGGTCGAGTTGTTGTCCACCAGCACGACCTCGTAGCTGCTTCGGTCGAGCGGACCGTCGCCGTCGCGCTGGTCGTGCAGGGTCCGCAGCACCTCCGGGAGGTTCGCGGCTTCGTTGTACACCGGGAGCACGACGCTCAGCCGCGTGCCCGCTCCCATCGGCGGCGGGTAGAGCCGGTCGACGAGGTCGTCGACGACCGTTGTGCCGAACCGCGCCCGCCCGAGTTCCGAGTTCGCCCGCACCACTTCCGCCCGTTTCCCTTCGTCGGTGATCAGCCCGGCCACCTCGCGGGCGAACGCCGCGTCCGGCAGGTCGCGGGCCCGGATGTCCAGCACCGGGGCCCGGAACCCGCCGTAGACGACGTCGTACAGCTCGTACCCGCTGGTGATGTACGGCGTCCCGGAGGCGATGGCTTCGCTGACCGGGTTGCCGTAGCTCTCGTAGTCGTAGGAGGTGAGGAAGGAGACGATCGTCGCGTGCGCCAGGAGATCGCGCACCGAGTAGCGGCCGGGCACGGCGGTGTCGTACGGCGTCAGCCAGCCGCCGAAGACGACGCGGTCGCGCACGCCGAGCCGCTCGGCCAGCGCGACGAGCCGGGTGTGCTCCGCAGGCGCCTCCTCGACGTCGCCGGCGACGAACAGCCACGCGTCCGGCAGCAGCGCCAGCAGGTGCAGGTCCCGGTCGAGGCGCTTCTGCGGGATGATCCGCGTGATCCGGGCGAGGAGCGGGACGCCGTCCGGGATGCCGTGCGCGCGCCGGAAACCGGCGTTGCGCTCGTCGATGAGCGCGGGCGCGATGGTGAACGCGTTGGGCAGGACGTCGATGTTCCGCAGGCCGGGAACCCACTCCAGCGTCCGGGCCTTCGCCTGCTCGTGCAGCGCGAAGTAGTGGATGTGCGGCGAATTCCGCGGTGCCGGGACCCCGGGGTACGGAAACCGGCCGTACTTGGCGATCCCCGGTTCGCTTTGCCACATCAGGTCGTGGTCGCGCCAGAAGACGAACCGGCCGAGCCGGTGGCGGGCGCTGTAGCGGTCGATCGCCCGGTACAACGCTTCGGTGTAGGTGAGGTTCTCCGGCAGGGTCCCGTTCTCCACCGCCACCATCGTCACGCCGCGGCGTTCCCAGGTCGCCACGATCCGCGCGGCCAGCTCACCGGCGATCCGGCCGATCTCCGGGCGCAGGGTCTCGTCCCCGCGCTGGACCACCTCCCGGAGCACCCGCTCGACGAACGCGCGGTCGTAGCCGCGGATCTCCTCGACGCCCTCGACGCGGTCGAGCGTGACCCACTCCGGCAGCAGGCTCGCCTCGTCGCGGTACGGCCGGAAGAAGGCGCCCTTGTCGGCCTTGATGTCGTACCCGAGGTCGAGGTGCACCCGGCGCCCGGGCAGCCGGCCCGCCGTCTTGAGGAACTCGACCACGACCCCGGACAGCGGAGTGGCGTCGAAGGACACGCCCCAGAGCACTGACATCGATGTCGGACCCCCGTCTCGGCTTCGCCGTCACCCTCAGCCTACGGGCTGTGGCTGCCGGTGGCCGCGTGAGCGGGAAGCGCTTTCCCTTGGCCCGCGCGGTTGACCGCGGCCGCCGCGCACCCCAGAGTGGCTCCATGAACCGGGCCCTCGGGGTGCTGACCTGCGGCGCCTTCCTCTCCGTCGTGCTCGGGGTCCTCGGTTCCGGGGAGCCCGTGCTCTCGCTCGTGCTGGGCGCGGTTTTCACCGCGCTCGCGACGCTCGGCTTCGGCTGGGTGCAGGCCGGCGGCCGGCTGGCGTGGGCGGCGGGTTACGTCGCCGTGCAGCTCCCGCTCGCCTTCGTGATCTTCACGGTCAACGCCGGGGTCGGGGCGACGCTGTTCCTGGTGGTGCTGGTCAGCCAGTGCGTGCTGCTGCGGCTGCCGCTCCCGGTGGTCGCGCTGGTGATCGCCGTGGTGCCGCTCGTGCACCTCGGGATGTCGCTCGGCGAAGGCCTGCGTGAAGGGCTCGGCACGCTGGTTTCCGTGCTGTTCGCGGCCGTCATCACCGAACTGCTCCTGCGCGAGCAGCGGTCCCGCGGCGAACTGTCCGAGGCGCACGAGAAGCTGCGCGACTACGCCAGCCAGGCCGAACGGCTGGCGACCGCGCAGGAGCGCAACCGGGTCGCGCGCGACATCCACGACGGGCTCGGGCATTCGCTGACCGTCGTGCAGATGCAGGTCAAGGCGGCCCGCGCGGTGCTGCCGACCGATCCCGGGAAGGCCGACGAAGTCCTGGCCAAGGCCCAGGAGCAGGCCGAGAACGCGCTCGCGGAAGTCCGCCGGTCGGTCAAGGCACTGCGCGAACCGCGGCCGTCGCCGTTGCCGGAAGCGCTGAACTCGCTGGTCTCGGAGGCCGGCGTCCCGGCGCGGCTGACCGTGTCCGGCGCCGAACGCCCGTTGCCGGAAGAGCACCGGGAGGCGCTTTTCCGCGCCGCGCAAGAGGGACTGACGAACGTCCGGAAGCACGCGGCCGCGACCCGGGTAGAGCTGCGGCTGGACTACGCCGAGACGTCGGTGCGGCTCTCGGTGCGCGACGACGGTGCCGGGTCCCGCGGCGTCGGCACCGGCTTCGGGCTGCTGGGGCTGCGGGAACGCGCCGAGCACCTGGGTGGCAAGCTCGACTTCACCTCGGCGCCGGGCGAGGGCAGCGCGCTGAGCATGGAGGTTCCGGGATGACGCCGGTCCGCGTCCTGCTGGTCGACGACCAGGCCCTCTTCCGCGAAGCGCTCGCCACGCTCCTCGCCACCCACGACGGCATCGACGTCGTCGGCGAAGCGGGCAACGGCGACGAAGCGCTGAGCCAGGCCGCCGCCCTGACCCCGGACGTCGTCCTGATGGACCTGCGCATGCCGGTCCTCGACGGCGTGGGCGCGACCCGGCGGCTGCGGCTGGCGCAGCCGGACGTCCGGGTCATCGCGCTGACCACCTTCGACGACGACGAGGACGTCTTCGCCGCCTTGCGGGCGGGCGCCGTCGGGTACCTGCTGAAGGACGTCTCGTCGGCGCGGCTGGTGGAGGCGGTGCTGGCCGCCGCCCGCGGGGAATCCGTGCTGCAGCCGTCGGTCGCGGCGAAGGTCGTCGCGCGGTTCGCCGAGCTGCCTGCGGCGCCGGAGACCCGGCCGCAGCCGCTGGTCGTCCCGTTGTCGGAGCGCGAACTCGAGGTGCTGCGCCTGCTCGCCGACGGCCGCAGCAACCGCGAGATCGCCGCGGCGGTGTTCCTCGCCGAGGGCACGGTGAAGAACCACGTGACGAACCTGCTGGGCAAGCTCGGGGCCCGCGACCGCACGCAGGCCGCGTTGCGCGCGAGGGACCTCGGCCTGCTCTGACGCGGTCACATGACCCGGGTCATGACTTCCGGCACCTGGCAGCACGGGCCCGGACCGGGATTCTCGTCCAGGACGAAACCTGGAGGGACCCGAGATGACCACCACCGAAACACCCCGGACCACCACCCGCAAGCTGGCGCGGTTCGCCGGCCACTACGTCGAAATGGTCGCCGCCATGCTGATCGGCATGGTCGCGTTCGGCCCGCTGTGGCCGTCGGCCTGGCTCGAGCGGGCGGACGTCGACGCCCTCGTGATGGCCACGAACATGACCGTCGCGATGGTGCTCGCGATGGCGTTGCGCCGGCACTCGTGGCCGCGGATCACCGAGATGGCCGCCGCCATGTACCTGCCGTTCGTGGCGCTGCTCGTGCCGTACTGGCTCGGCGCGCTGTCCGGCACCGCGCTGATGGTCGCCGGGCACGTGATCATGTTCCCGCTGATGCTGGCCGCCATGGTGTGGCGCCGCGCCGAGTACTGGCACTGACGTGCGGACCTTCCTGAAGTGGTGCGCGCTCGTCGTCGCCGTGCTCGCCGTCCCGGCCGTCGGCGCGACCGTCTCCGCGCTGTCGGCGTTCGACGCCCTTTACGCTCCCGGCCCGTCGCGGCCCCTCCCGGCCGCGGCGCCGGCCGCCCACGACCCG
>NZ_JAAGNB010000392.1:0-14765 GCF_010550475.1 Amycolatopsis sp. SID8362 | reverse complement strand
GTGCACGCCGCCGTAGGCCGCCGCGCGGTGCACCGACGGCAGCATCCCGAAGACCGGCAGGTCGGGCCGCAGGGCGCGCAGCGCGCCCACGGCGGTGTCGAGGTACTGCACGGTGAGCTTGGCCGGCAGCACCGTCGGCCGGCCGCGGAACGCGACCGAGAGCCGGGGCTGTGCGGCGAGGTAGGCCTTGCGCACCACCCGCCGGACGGGGTCGGGACGCAGGTACCGCAGCCCGGTGCGCAGGTACGTCGGCAGCGGCGACGGCAGCGTGTCCATGCTGCCGACCGCGAACACGACGGCGTCGACGTGGTGCAGGTCGGCCCACACGCGCGGGTCGCCGGTCAGCGACCACCAGGCGTCGCGGGCGTTCCAGCCGATGCCCGCGACCAGGTCGGCGGTGCCACCGAGGGCGGCGGCCGCGACGTTCGGCCACAACCGCGGTTCGTCCGCGGCGCAAGGTCCTTCGGGACCGTGAAAGCTCAGCGAATCGCCGAACACCAGCAGGCGCGGCCCCATCGGTTAGCCGTGCATCCCCGCGTTGTAGGCGTTCAGCCGCCACTTGCCGTCGCGCAGGCCGAGCTCGACCCAGTGGCAGTTCGAGATCCCGCCCAGCGAAGGCCAGATCGCGACCGGCAGGTTGAGCAGCCGGGCGGTGAGCGCGATGATCAGCCCGCCGTGCGCGGCCAGTAGCACGGTGTCGCCGACGTCGGAGTTGGCCTGCTGCAGGTCGGCGACCACTTCGCCGGCGCGGTCGGCGACGTCGACGCGGTTCTCCCCGCCCGGCGGGGCCCAGGTCGCGTCGGTGCGCCAGCGGTCGCGTTCACCGGGGTAGGCCTCGTCGACCTCCGCGCCGGTGAGCCCCTGCCATTCGCCGAGGTGCGTCTCGCGCAGGCGCTTGTCGATGCGTAGCGGGACGCCGATGGCTTCGGTGAGCACGGTGGCCGTGTCGGTGGCGCGGCGCAGGTCGGACGCGATGACGAGGTCCGGCGAGAACCGGGCCAGCGCGGGCACCGCGAACCGGGCCTGGTTCCAGCCGCGCGGCGTCAGCGCCGAATCGAGGTGACCTTGCATCCGCCCGGCGGCGTTGTAGTCCGTCTCGCCGTGGCGCCAGAGCACGAGCCGCCGCGGGCTCACGGGACGTCCGGGTCCTCGTCGGCGGGTGGCTCCTCGAGACCGGCCACCTCGATGCGCGGGCAGTCCTTCCACAGCCGCTCGAGGCCGTAGAACGTGCGCTCTTCGACGTGCTGGACGTGCACGACGACGTCGACGTAGTCGAGCAGGACCCAGCGCCCTTCGCGGGCGCCTTCGCGGCGGACCGGCTTGTGGCCGCTCTCCCGCAGCTTCTCCTCGACGTTGTCGACGATCGCGCCGACCAGGCGCTCGTTGGACGCGGAGGCGATGACGAAGGCGTCGGTGATGACGAGCTGCTCGGACACGTCCAGCACGACTACGTCGCTGGCCTTCTTGTCCGCCGCCGCGTGTGCGGCCGCTACGGCCAGCTCTCGTGCCTCGGACGTGGCTGCCACGGTGCTCCTTCACAGATCGGGTTCGCCCGAGAAGGGTACCCGCCGGGACCAGCGGGCCTTCAGTCGCTCTTCCGGTACAGGTCCTTCTTGGCGATGTACCGGACGACGCCGTCGGGAACGAGGTACCAGACGGGCTCCCCGCGTTCGACCCGGTCGCGGCAGCCGGTCGACGAGATCGCCATCGCGGTGACCTCGACGAGGCTCACCTTCCCGCTGGGCAGGTGGTGGGAGTTGAGCCGGTAGCCGGGCCGGGTGACGCCGATGAAGTGCGCGAAGTCGAACAGCTCGTCCGCCTTGTGCCAGGTCAGGATCTGTTCGAGCGCGTCGGCGCCGGTGATGAAGAAGAGCTCGTCATCGGGGTATTCGGCGTGGAGGTCGCGGAGGGTGTCGACGGTGTAGGTCTGGCCGCCGCGGTCGATGTCGACGCGGCTGACCGAGAACACCGGGTTCGACGCGGTCGCGATGACCGTCATCAGGTAGCGGTCCTCGGCCTTGGTCACCTGGCGGCCGGTCTTCTGCCACGGCTGCCCGGTGGGGACGAAGATCACTTCGTCGAGCCCGAACCGGGACTGGACCTCGCTGGCCGCGACGAGGTGGCCGTGGTGCACGGGGTCGAAGGTGCCGCCCATGACCCCGATCCGCCGTGGTGACATGACTGGGGAGCCTATACATCGCGCGCGCGGGACGCCGGGTGCTGTTCGCCACCCCGCCCGACCGGGCAGTAGATGTGATTCAGGTCACATAACCACCCGTATTCGTCACGAACGGTCCGTTCGCGACGCCGCCGATTCCCGGATCGTCGGTGCCATGGGGTAGACGTGGGGACGTGGACACCACCGGCACCACCTCAGCACTCCGCGACCGCGCCGAAACCCTCCTCCGGGCGCTGGCCGGCGACTCGGCGACGCTGCGCGAAGACCAATGGACGGCCATCGAGGCCCTGGTCGCGCACCGGCGCCGGGCGCTGGTCGTGCAGCGCACCGGGTGGGGCAAGTCCGCGGTCTACTTCCTGGCCACGGCGTTGCTGCGGGAGCAGGGAAGCGGGCCGACGGTCATCGTCTCGCCGCTGCTCGCCCTGATGCGCAACCAGATCTCGGCGGCGGCGCGCGCCGGGATCCACGCGGCGACCATGAACTCCGCGAACCCCCAGGAGTGGGACCAGGTGCAGGCGGCGGTCGCGGCCGGCGAGGTCGACGTCCTGCTGGTCAGCCCCGAACGGCTGAACAACCCCGACTTCCGCGACAACGTGCTGCCGAAG
Organism: Amycolatopsis sp. SID8362; assembly: GCF_010550475.1. NCBI lineage: Bacteria > Bacillati > Actinomycetota > Actinomycetes > Pseudonocardiales > Pseudonocardiaceae > Amycolatopsis > Amycolatopsis sp. SID8362. The sequence continues at coordinate 11,981 of NZ_JAAGNB010000392.1, read as the reverse complement.
CTGACCGCGAGCACCGGCCTGCTGGTGGTCGACGAAGCGCACTGCATCTCCGACTGGGGCCACGACTTCCGGCCGGACTACCGGCGCCTGCGCACGCTGCTGGGCGACCTCCCGGAGGGCGTGCCGGTGCTGGCGACCACGGCGACGGCGAACGACCGCGTGGTCACCGACGTCGCCGAGCAGCTGGGCCTCGGCACCGGCGGCGACACGCTCGTGCTGCGCGGCAGCCTCGACCGGGAAAGCCTGCGGTTGTCGGTCTGCCGGCTGCCGACGTCGCAGGCGCGGCTGGCGTGGCTCGCCGAGCACCTGGCGGAGCTGCCGGGGTCGGGGATCATCTACTGCCTGACCGTCGCGGCGGCGCACGACGTCGCGTCGCTGCTGAAGGACCGCGGGTACCCGGTGGCGGCCTACACCGGCAAGACCGACCCGGCCGACCGGCAGGCGGCCGAGGACGACCTGCTCGGCAACCGCGTCAAGGCGCTCGTCGCGACTTCCGCGCTGGGCATGGGTTTCGACAAGCCGGACCTCGGGTTCGTCGTGCACCTCGGCGCGCCGTCGTCGCCGATCGCCTACTACCAGCAGGTCGGCCGCGCCGGGCGTGGCGTCGAACGCGCCGAAGTCGTGCTGCTGCCCGGCGAGGAGGACAAGGCGATCTGGGCGTACTTCGGATCGCTCGCCTTCCCCGACGAGCTGCGGGTGACGCAGGTGCTGAACACCCTCGCCTACGCCGACCGTCCCCTTTCGACGGCCGCGCTCGAGCCGTCCGTGGAACTCTCCCGCTCCCGCCTGGAAATGGTGCTCAAGGTGCTGGACGTCGACGGCGCGGTCCGGCGCGTCAAGGGCGGCTGGACGAGCACCGGCGAGGAGTGGGAGTACGACCGCGGCCGGTACCGCCGGGTCGCGGAAGCGCGCGACCGCGAGCAGGAAGCGATGCTCGGCTACCTCGCGACCGGGGGCTGCCGGATGGAATACCTGCGGCGGCAGCTCGACGACCCCGACGCGGCGCCGTGCGGGCGGTGCGACAACTGCACCGGGCAGCACTGGGACACGGCGGTGGCCGACGAGGTCGTCGACGCGACCCGGGAACGCCTGCAGCGGCCCGGGGTCGAGGTCGCCCCGCGGAAGCAGTGGCCCACCGGGATGTCCTCTTTGGACGTTCCGGTGTCCGGCCGGATCTCGGCCGACGACCAGGCCGAGCCGGGCCAGGTGCTCGGGCGGCTCACCGACGTCGGCTGGGGCAACCGGCTGCGGGAGCTGGTCGGCGCCGGCGCCCGGGACACCGAGGTCCCCGACTCGGTGTTCAAGGCCTGCGTCCAGGTGCTCGCCGGGTGGCAGTGGGCGGAACGGCCGGTGGCGGTGGTCGCCGTCCCGTCGGAGACGCGGCCGCAGCTCGTGTACAGCCTCGCGACGCGACTGGCCGAGATCGGCAAGCTGGACTTCCTCGGCGCGCTCGACGCGGAAGGGCCACCCCCGCGGCAGGCCAACAGCGCGCAGCGGCTGGCCGACCTGTGGCGGCGGATGAGCATGCCGGCCGACCTCGCGGCCACGCTGCCGGCCGGGCCGGTCCTGCTGGTCGACGACGTCATCGACACGGGCTGGACGATGACGCTGGCCGCGCGGCTGCTGCGGCGAGCCGGGGCACCCGCCGTGCTGCCGTTCGCGCTGGCCAGCACGGCCTGAGTGGGAGGAGGACGCAAAAACCTCGCGGTCAGGATCTTTCGCACCGCGAACCAATGTGGCAAAGTCCCGTTCCACCTTCGGGTGACGGGAGGCCGCCATGACCGAGTCCACCGTGCGGGAGCTGCGCCACCGGCTGCCGGTGCGCAAGCTGTTCGCGGCGAGCGCCGGCAACGCGCTGGAGTGGTTCGACTGGACGATCTACGCGACGTTCAGCATCTACTTCGCCGGCGCGTTCTTCCCCGCCGGGAACGACACGCTGGCCCTGATCAACACCTTCGCGACGTACGCGCTGGCGTTCTTCTTCCGGCCGCTCGGCGGTGTCCTGCTAGGACGCTTCGCCGACACCCGGGGGCGGAAACCGGCGATGATCCTCACCATCCTGCTGATGGCGGGCGGGTCGGTGGCGATCGGCCTGCTGCCGACGTTCTCGCTGGTCGGCTGGCTCGCACCGATCCTGCTGCTGCTCGCGCGCATCGCGCAGGGGCTGTCGCTGGGCGGTGAGGTCTCCAACGCGTCGGCGTACCTGGGCGAGATCGCGCCGGCAGAACGTCGCGGCCGGTACTCGGCGTTCTTCTACATCTCGACCGGTTCGGCCGTGCTCGTCGCGACCGTCCTCGGCTTCGTGCTGGCGCGGACCCTGGACAAGGCGCAGCTGACGTCGTGGGGCTGGCGGCTGCCGTTCCTGCTGGGCGGCGTCTTCGGCCTGGTCGGGTTGTGGCTGCGCCGCAGCATCGCCGAAACCGAGCTCTTCGAGCAGACGAAGACCAAGGCCCGGAAGATCGAACGGCCGTTGCTGACAACGCTTACGCACCACCCGAAAGCCGTCGGCCGGCTCGTCGGCTTCTCGATGCTCTCGACCCTTTGCTACTACACGTTCTTCAGCGCGCTCACGTCGTTCGCGGTCAAGACCCGGCACGCCGACGCCGACGCCGTCTTCCTCGCCCTTTCGGTCGGGACGGCGTTGTTCATCGCGCTCCAGTACCCGATGGGGGCGTTGTCGGACCGGTTCGGGCGGAAGCCGCAGCTGCTCGTGTGGTCCGGGGCGACCGCGATCGTCGTCGTCCCGCTGTCCGCGTTGATCGGCCCGGGGATCGGCGGCCTGCTCGTGGTGTTCTGCGTCGGGCTCGGGCTGTACACCGCGATGACGTCGATCGCGCCGGCGATCATGAGCGAGCTGTTCCCGACCGAGCTGCGCGGGCTGGGGATCGGCGCTTGGTACAACCTGACCGTCGCCATCTTCGGCGGCACCGCGCCGCTGCTCATCACCCTGTTCGGCGAAGTGTCGCAGACGCTGTACTTCTGGTACGTCGCGGTCGAGGCCGCGATCGCGTTCGCGGTGATCCTCACACTGCCGGAGACGAAAGGCACTGAGCTGGAGTAAACCCTTCGTCGCCGGCCGGTCACGCTCGCTACGCTGCGGGCTCCCCGATCCGAGCCGAAGGAGGGACACCGTGCACACCGCCGACGTTACCGAGGAGCTGGCGCGCCGCGTGGTGGCCGCCGCCGGCCGGGCGCTGGACATCGACCTGACGCCGGAGCAGGCGCTGATCCAGGCGTCGCCGCGAGAGGGCGTCGATTACCAGGCGAACCTCGCGATGGGCCTCGGCAAGCGGCTCGGCCGCCCGCCGCACGAGGTGGCAGGGCTGATCGCCGGGGCACTGGAGCTCGACGGCATCGCGGACCCACCCGGAGTCGCCGGCCCGGGGTTCCTCAACTTCGTGCTGCGCAAGGAATGGCTGGAGACGCGCGTCGCCGCCGTGCTCGGCGATCCGCGGCTCGGCGTGCCGGAAACCGCGGCGCCACGCACGATCGCGCTCGACTACAGCAGCCCGAACGTGGCCAAGGAGATGCACGTCGGGCACCTGCGGACGTCGGTGATCGGCGACGCCCTCGCGCGCCTGCTGCGGTTCGCCGGCCACGAAGTGCTGCCGCACAACCACCTCGGCGACTGGGGCACGCCGTTCGGGATGCTCATCGAGCACCTGCTCGACGTCTCGGCCGGGCAAAGCGGCATCGCCGACCTCGACGCCTTCTACCGCGAAGCGCGCCGGAAGTTCGAAACCGACGAAGCGTTCGCAACCCGGGCGCGTGAACGCGTCGTACAGCTGCAAAGCGGCGACGAAGCGACACTCGCCGTCTGGCGGGAGCTGATCGCGGAGTCGACGAGGCACTTCAACGAGGTCTACGCGCTGCTCGGCGTTTCGCTGACGGACAAGGACATCTACGGTGAGAGCTTCTACAACCCGTACCTCGCCGGGGTGGTCGACGACCTCGAACAGGCCGGGCTGACCGAAATCAGCGACGGCGCGGTCTGCGTGTTCCCCGAAGGCTTCCGCAACCGCGAAGGCGACCGGCTCCCGCTGATCGTCCGCAAGCGCGACGGCGGTTACGGGTATGCCGCGACGGACCTGGCGACCGTCCGGTACTGGACGGCCGAACGCGGGGCGACCGACCTGCTCTACGTCGTTGGGGCACCGCAGGCCCAGCACTTCGCCATGGTGTTCGCGGTCTGCCGCGCGGCGGGCTGGCTGAGCGGGCACGCCGAGCACATCGGGTTCGGCACGGTCCTCGGCGCGGACGGCAAGACGATGCGGACCCGGTCCGGCGACACCGTCAAGCTGGCCGACCTGCTCACCGAAGCCGTGGCACAGGCCGCCGTGGTCGTCGCCGAACGCAGTGAGCTCGACGCGGCGGGCCAGGCCGAGGTAGCCCGGGCGGTGGGCATCGGCGCGGTCAAGTACGCGGACCTGTCCGGGGACCGCGAACGCGACTACGTCTTCGCGTGGGATCGGATGCTCGCCAAGGAGGGCAACACTTCGGTGTACCTGCAGTACGCGCACGCGCGGACGCGGTCGATCCTCCGGAAGGCGGGCGAGCAGCCCGGTAGCGCGGAAATCGCGCTGGAAGCTCCGGCGGAACGAGCGCTGGCGCTGAAGCTGCTTCGGTTCGGCGAAGCGCTGAAGGCCGCGACGAACGGTTATGCGCCGCACAAGCTGTGCACGTACCTGTACGAGACGGCGGTCGCGTTTTCCCGGTTCTTCGAGGAATGTCCGGTCTTGAAGGCGTCTTCTCCGTCGCTGCGCGCGTCACGGCTCAGATTGACTACGCTGACTTCGCAAACGCTCGCACTCGGGCTCTCGCTGCTCGGCATCGAAGCGCCCGACCGGCTTTAGCGGAGATCACCCATCATGATCATCATCGCCGGTTGGCTCGCGGTCGCACCCGAAGCGCGGGACGCCTACCTGGAAGGCTGCGCCGAAGCCGTGCGGCTGGCGCGGGAAGCACCGGGCTGCCTCGACTACGCGCTGGGCGCCGACCTGCTCGACGCCGGCCGGATCATCGTGTACGAACGCTGGGAGTCCGACGAGGACCTCGAGCGCTTTCGCGGGTCCGGGCCGTCGGACGAGCAGGCGGCGCAGATCCTCGGCGCTTCGGTGGCGCGCTACCGCATTTCGGCGGTCGAAGCGCCGTGAGCCGCTAACAGCGTCACCAGTTCGTCGGCCAGGCCGCGGCCGATCGGCTCGCGCGTCGCGAGCAGGCGGTACCAGAGCACGCCGAACACGACGTCGATCACCGTGCCGGGAGCGACACCCGCGGGCAGTTCGCCGCGCTCGCCGGCGCGGTCGACGATCGTGCCCAGCGCTTCGCGGCGGCGGTACAGGAAGTCCTCGCGGAACCGCTTGCCGAACTCCGGGTCGAGCTGCGCCTGCGCCATGAGCGCGCGCAGCGTGTCCGCGACCTGGTTCTTCTCCCCCAGTTCGAACGTGCTGTCCAGGAAGCGCCCGAGGTCGGCGCGGAACGACCCCTCGTCGGGGATCGGGATCTGCAGGTCGGCCTTCGTGGCGAGCGCGTCGAGCAGGACGTCGGCCTTCGACGGCCACCAGCGGTAGATCGTCTGCTTGCCGACGCCGGAGCGCGCGGCGATGCCCTCGACGGTCAGCGCGCCATAGCCCGCCTCCGCGACCAGGTCGAGCGTGGCGGCGAGGATCGCCAGCCTGCTCTGCTCGCTGCGCTTGCGGCCGGGACGGGACTGGTCGGTCATGGGATCCGATGGTACCGTCGATTTCGAAACGAGACGTACCGGTTCGAAATGAGGAACAACGCATGAGCATCGCTCTCGTCGCCGGCGGCACTTCGGGCATCGGCCTGGCGACCGCGCGGCGGCTGCACCGGCAGGGCTACGACGTCCACGTCACCGGCCGCGGCAAGGAGCGCCTCGACGACATCGCGGCGAGCGACCCGCAGCTGACCGGCCACCAAGCCGACGGCAGCGACGCCACGGCGATGGCCGCGCTGGCGTCGACGCTGGGCACGGTCGACGTGCTGGTGGTGAGCCTGTCCGGCGCCGAAGGAATGGGGCCGATCGATTCACTGGACCTCGAGGTGCTGCGGCGGGCGTTCGACGCGAAGTTCTGGGCGCACCTGACGACGGTCCAGGCCGTCCTGCCGCACCTGGCCGCGGACGGCTCGATCACGCTGCTCAGCGCGATCACGGCGCGGGCCGCGATGCCCGGGACAGCGGGGATCGGCGCCCTGAACGCGGCCATCGAAGCACTGGTCAAGCCGCTGGCGGTGGAGCTGGCGCCCCGGCGGGTCAACGCGGTCTCGCCGGGCGTCGTCGACACGGCCTGGTGGAGCGGCTTCCCGGCGGAGGTGCGGGAGGGGTTCTTCGCCCAGACGGCGGCTTCGATCCCGGCGCGGCGAGTCGCGACGGCCGACGACGTGGCCGAAGTGGTGGCGCTGGCGGCGACGAACGCCAACCTGACGGGCACGATCCTGGAAGCCGACGGCGGCGCCCGCTTGGTCTCACTGGGTTAAGGCGTCACTTTCACGTGAAAGTGACGCCTCTCAGCGGCGCAGGGGGACGAGGTCGTCCGCGTGGACGACCTCGCGTCGCTGCTCCTCCGGGAGTTCCGGGGTGGAGCGGCCGATCAGGTCCGGGAGTTCCGTCGCGTCGAACGCCACCACTCCGCGGGCCACCGCGCGGTCCTTCGCGTCCACCAGGTCGACCACGTCGCCGGCCTGGAAGTCGCCCTCCACGCCGGTGATGCCCGCGGCCAGCAGGGACCTGCGGCGGCGGACCACCGCCGTCACCGCGCCGTCGTCCAGGCGGAGCCTGCCCGTCGTGTCGGCCGCGTAGCCGAGCCAGAAGCGGCGGGCCGACAGGCGGGTGTCCGCCGGGGCGAACGCCGTGCCCGGGGACGCCGTGGTCAGGGCGGCGGCGGCTTCCGAAGCCGCGGCCAGGAGGACCGGGATGCCCGCGCCCGCCGCGGTGCGGGCGGCCGCCAGTTTCGAGACCATGCCGCCCGTGCCGAGGCCGGAGCTGGACATGCCGACCGAGATTCCGTCCACATCGGACTCCGAGAGGACTTCGGTCAGCTTGCGAGTCGCGCCTTCGCGGGGGTCTCCGTCGTACAGACCGTCCACATCGGACAGCAGGAGGAGCGCGTCCGCGCCGATCAGGTGGGCCACCAAAGCCGCCAGGCGGTCGTTGTCGCCGAAGCGGATTTCCTCGGTGGCCACCGTGTCGTTCTCGTTGACGACCGGGACCGCGCCGAGGGCCAGCAGCCGCGAGAACGTGCGCTGCGCGTTGCGGTAGTGGGAGCGGCGGACGACGTCGTCGGACGTCAGCAGCACCTGCCCGACCGTCAGCGAATAGCGCCCGAACGATTCGGCGTAGGCGTGTGCCAGCGCCAGCTGGCCGACGCTCGCCGCCGCCTGCTGGGTCGCCAGGTCACGCGGCCGCTTCCCGAGGGAGAGCGGGGCCAGGCCGGCGCCGATCGCGCCCGAGGACACCAGGACGATCTGGGTGTCGCGGGCGACGCGCTCGGCGATCGCGTCGACCAGCGCGTCCAGGCAGGCCACGTCGAGGCCGCTGCCCGCGGTGGTCAGCGCCGACGAACCGACCTTGACCACCAGGCGGCGCGCCGCCGCGATGGCCTGCCGCGTGCCGCTCACTCGCCGGCGTCCTGGTCGTCGAACTCGCCCGTGCCCTCACGCCGGATGCGGCGGGCTTCCTTGCGCTCGGACGCGCCGACGCGGTCGGTGCGCTCCAAGCGGACGTCGGTGCCGCGCCCGGACAGGTGCACCGCGACGCTGGGCGTCGACGGCTCCCACTCGAACTGGACGTCGCCGATCGTGACCGGGCTGCCGGGCTTCGCGCCGAGCTTCGCCAGCTGCTCCTCGACGCCGAGGCGGTCCAGCCGGTCGGCGAGGTAGCCGACGGCCTCGTCGTTGGCGAAGTCGGTCTGGCGGATCCAGCGCTCCGGCCGGGAGCCGCGCACGATGAACGCGCCCTCTTCCTCCGGGTCGACCTCGACGGTGAACCCGGAGTCGTCGACCGCGAGCGGCCGCAGGACGATCTTCTCCGGCTCCAGCACCGGCTGCGCCTCGCGGTACCGCTCGACGATCGCCGCGAGCGCGAAGGTCAGCTCTCGCAGGCCCTTGCGGGACGCGGTCGAGACCTCGAACACCTGCAGCCCGCGAGCTTCCAGTTCCGGCCGGACGAACTCGGCGAGCTCAGCGGCCTCCGGGACGTCGATCTTGTTGAGCACGACGACGCGCGGGCGCTCCTCGAGCTTGCCGCCCAGGCTCGGCGTGTACTTCGCGAGCTCGGCCTCCAGCGCGTCCACATCGGACAGTGGATCGCGGCCGGGCTCGAGGGTGGCGCAGTCGACGACGTGCACCAGCACCGCGCAGCGCTCGATGTGGCGGAGGAAGTCGAGGCCGAGGCCCTTGCCTTCGGACGCGCCGGGGATCAGGCCGGGCACGTCGGCCATCGTGAAGACCGTGTCGCCGCCGGTGATGACGCCGAGGTTCGGCACGAGCGTGGTGAACGGGTAGTCGGCGATCTTCGGCTTGGCCGCGGACAGCACCGAGATCAGCGACGACTTGCCCGCGGACGGGAAGCCGAGCAGGCCGACGTCGGCGACCGAGCGCAGCTCCAGCGTCAGGTCGCGGCTCTCGCCCGGCTCGCCGAGCAGCGCGAACCCGGGTGCCTTGCGGGCCTTCGACGCGAGCGCCGCGTTGCCGAGGCCGCCGCGGCCGCCCTGGGCGGCGACGAACGTGGTGCCCGGGCCGATCAGGTCGGCGACCAGTTCGCCGTCTTCGGTGAACACGACGGTGCCGGAGGGCACCTTCATCACCAGCGACTCCCCCGCCGCGCCCGCGCGGTTGCCACCCTGGCCCAGCTTGCCGTTGCCGGCCTTGGCGTGCGGGCGGAAGTGGAAGTCCAGCAGGGTGTGCACGTTCGGGTCGACGACCAGCAGGACGTCGCCGCCGTTGCCGCCGTTGCCGCCGTCCGGGCCGCCGAGGGGCTTGAACTTCTCGCGGTGCACCGAGGCGCAGCCGTTCCCACCGTCACCCGCGGTCAGGTGGATGACCGCACGGTCCACGAACCGGGACGCCATGACTTGCCTCTTTCACTCGCGAGAAGGGGATACACAAAACAAACGAGGGGTGGCACCGGATATTCCGGTCCCACCCCTCGTCAGAGGTCTAACGACGACCGAAGGCTCAGGCCTCGGCCGGCACGATGTTGACCGTCTTGCGGCCACGCTTCTCGCCGAACTGGACCGCACCGGCGGCCAGGGCGAACAGCGTGTCGTCGCCGCCACGGCCGACGTTGACGCCGGGGTGGAACTTGGTGCCGCGCTGGCGGATCAGGATCTCGCCGGCGTTGACTTCCTGGCCGCCGAAGCGCTTGACGCCGAGGCGCTGCGCGTTCGAGTCACGACCGTTGCGGGAGCTGGACGCACCCTTCTTGTGAGCCATAGCTCGTCCTCTTTCTTACTGAAGATCCGGAGAAAGTTCTTACAGGGAGATGGCGGTGACCTCGACGCGGGTCAGCTTCTGCCGGTGACCCTGGCGCTTGTGGTAGCCCGTCTTGTTCTTGAACTTGTGGATCCGGATCTTCGGACCCTTGGTCTGCTCGACGACCTTGCCGGTGACCGAGACCTTCGCCAGCGCGTCGGCGTCCGTGGTGACCTCGCCACCGTCGACGTACAAAACGGCGGGAAGGATGTGCTCGGTGCCCGGCTCGCCCTCGAGCTTCTCGACCTCGACGACGTCGCCGACGGCCACCTTGTACTGCTTGCCGCCGGTCTTGACGATCGCGTACGCCGACACGGAAGTCTCCTGCATTACTCGACAATGGGTGGGGGCCCGCGCGACCGGCCCACCCGAATGGAAGGCGGTCCTGGACTCGCGCAGCGACCTGCTCTGGTGGCAGGCCGTACTACAGGTTACGTGGGGTGCCCCGGTGCGTTACCACCGGGGTCCCCTAGTTGTTCACTTGCTCTGGTCCGAGGCGTGCACCGGCGGGCCCGCGGGCCGCGACGCCGCCCGGCGCGGACGGCGCCGGGTGGAGCGCACGGCCGGTTCGGGCACGCTGACCTCGGGTTCGGCGACCGGCTGAGCGGCCTCCGAAGACTCGTTGACCGGCTCTTCCACCGGCTCCGGCGCGGACGACCGCTCGACCGCCGGCTCCTCGTCCTGCGGCACCGGGACCTCGTCCGCTTCGGTGGTCACCGGGGTGCCGGCGACCTCCTGGGCGGGCTCGGCGGGCGGCTCGGCCGTGACCGGCGTCTCGTCCGCCTCCGTGGTCGCCGGGACGTCCGCGACCTCCTTGGCGGGCTCCGGGACGTGCCCGTTCACGCCGTGGTCGTGGTCCTTGGCGGCCTTCGAAGCGTTCGCCATCGCCGCGACCGCCGAAGCGATCGACTCGCGCTGCTCCGGCGACGGGACGGCGTGCACCTCGGCCTTAGCGGCTTCGGCCTGCTCCTTGGCGGCCTCCTCGCCCTTGCCGCGGCCACGCGACCGGCGGGAGCTCTTCTCCCCGCCGCCACCGCCGCTGTTGCCGTTGCCGCCGTTGCCGTTCCCGCCGTGGGAGTGCCCGGAACCGCCGCCCGTGCGCTGCACCTCGGTCGAGACGAGCACGCCCCGGCCCTTGCAGTGCTCGCACGGCGTCGAGAACGCCTCCAGCAGGCCGGTGCCGATCTTCTTGCGGGTCATCTGCACCAGGCCCAGCGAAGTGACCTCGGCGACCTGGTGGCGCGTGCGGTCCCGGCCGAGGCACTCGGTCAGGCGGCGCAGCACCAGCTCGCGGTTCGACTCGAGCACCATGTCGATGAAGTCGATGACGATGATGCCGCCGATGTCCCGCAGCCGGAGCTGGCGGACGATCTCCTCCGCCGACTCCAGGTTGTTGCGGGTCACCGTCTCCTCGAGGTTTCCGCCCGATCCGGTGAACTTGCCGGTGTTGACGTCGATGACCGTCATCGCCTCGGTGCGGTCGATGACGAGGTAACCGCCGCTCGGCAGCCAGACCTTGCGGTCGAGGGCCTTGGTGATCTGCTCGTCGATCCGGTGGTCAGCGAACGCGTCACCGGTGCCGGTGTAGCGCTTGAGGCGGTCGGTCAGCTCCGGGGCGACGTGCCGGACGTAGTCGTTGATGGTCTCCCACGACCGGTTGCCCTGGATCTCCAGCTTCGTGAAGTCCTCGGTGAAGAGGTCACGCACGACCTTGACCAGCAGGTCGGGCTCTTCGTAGAGCATGGTCGGCGCGCCGCCCTTCTTGCCGGAACCGGCGGCGGCCTTCTCCTTGATGACGTCCCACTGGGCCTTCAGGCGATCGACGTCGCGGCCCAGCTCCTCCTCGCCGATGCCCTCGGAGGCGGTGCGGATGATCACGCCCGCGTCCTCCGGGACGATCCGCTTGAGGATGTCCTTGAGCCGGCGGCGCTCGTTCTCCGGCAGCTTGCGGGAGATGCCGGTGGCGCCGCCCGCCGGCACGTAGACGAGGAAGCGGCCGGGCAGCGAGATCTGCGTGGTCAGCCGGGCGCCCTTGTGCCCGACCGGGTCCTTGGTGACCTGGACCAGCACGGAGTCGCCGGTGGACAGCGCCTGCTCGATCTTGCGGGCCTTGCCCTCGAGGCCGGCGGCGTCCCAGTCGACCTCGCCGGCGTAGAGCACGGCGTTGCGGCCGCGGCCGATGTCGATGAACGCGGCTTCCATGCTCGGCAGCACGTTCTGGACGCGGCCGAGGTAGACGTTGCCGACGATCGAGCCGGAACCCGACTGCGTCACGAAGTGCTCGACCAGCACGCCGTCTTCGAGGACGGCGATCTGCGTCGCGTCGCCCTTCTCGAGGACGACCATCGTGCGCTCGACCGACTCGCGGCGGGCGAGGAACTCGGCCTCGGACAGGATCGGGGCGCGGCGGCGGCCTGCTTCGCGGCCGTCGCGGCGGCGCTGGCGCTTGGCCTCCAGGCGGGTCGACCCGCGGACGCTGCGCACCTCGT
>NZ_JAAGNB010000338.1:0-8739 GCF_010550475.1 Amycolatopsis sp. SID8362 | reverse complement strand
GGCGCCCGGGGAGCGCAGGCTGACCCGCCGCACCTGCCCCGGCGTCGAGGCCACCGCGACCTGCCCGCGGATCCGGCGCAGCGCCGACGGGTCCTCGCTGTCGAGGCCGCTGACCTCGCCTTCGATCTCCAGCGGCTCGGGCGACATCGGCAGCACCCGGCCCGAGACGCCCATCAGGCGGCGGGCTTCGTCGAGCGCGGCGACCGGGTCGCCGAGCACCTCGAACAGCCCGGCCAGCAGCAGGTTCCCCACCGCGTGCCCGGCCAGCGCGCCGTCGCCGCCGAAGCGGTGCTGGAACACCTCGGCCCACAGCGTGCCGCCGTCCTCCGCGGCGAAGGCCGCGAAGGCCTGCCGGAGGTCGCCCGGTGGCAGCAGCCCGAGTTCGCGCCGCAGCCTGCCGGACGATCCGCCGTCGTCGGCCACGGTCACGATCGCCGTGACGTCGGGGGTCACCCGCCGCACCGCGGACAACGTGGCGTGCAGCCCGTGGCCGCCCCCGAGGGCGACCGCGCGCACGTTATTCACGACCAAGGTCGCGGTGCACCACCTTCACGGCCATACCGTCCTCTTTGGACAGACGCTGGGCGAGCTCGACGGACAGCGCCACGCTGCGGTGCTTGCCGCCGGTGCAGCCGACGGCGAGCGTCAGGTACCGCTTGCCCTCGCGCTTGTAGCCGGCGCCGATCAGCCGCAGCAGCTGGTGGTAGCGGTCCAGGAACTCTTCCGCGCCCTCCTGCGAGAGGACGTAGTTGCGGACCTCACCGTCGAGGCCCGTGTGTTCGCGCAGTTCCGGGATCCAGAACGGGTTGGGCAGGAACCGGACGTCCATCACCAGGTCGGCGTCCATCGGCAGGCCGTACTTGTAGCCGAAGGACAGCACGGTGACCCGGGTCTGGGTGCTCGCCTCGGAGCCGAACGCGTCCTCGATCTTGGCGCGCAGGTCGTGCACCGACAGCGACGACGTGTCGAGCACCAGGTCGGCCTCTTCGCGCAGCGGCTCCAGCAGCGTCCGCTCCGCGGTGATGCCGTCGGCGAGCCGGCCGTCGCCCTGCATCGGGTGGCCGCGGCGGACGGCTTCGAAGCGCCGCACCAGCACCGCGTCGGTCGCCTCCAGGAACAGCACGCGCGGCTTGTAGCCCCGCGCGTCCAGGTCCTTGATGACCGAGGCGAGGTCGTCGGTGAACGCGCGCGAGCGCACGTCCATGACGACGGCCACCTTCGTGATCGCGCCGCGCGCCTGCGCGCCCAGCTCGACCATCGTCGCGATCAGCTCCGGGGGCAGGTTGTCGACGACGAACCAGCCCAGGTCCTCCAGGCACTTGGCCGCCGTGCTGCGGCCCGCCCCGGACAGCCCGGACACGACCGCGACCTCCATGCCGGACCCGCGGATCTCCTCTTGCGCACTCACTGTCGTTCCCTACTCCCCTGCTTGTGTGCCGTTGCCCGCACCGGACTCCCCGGCCAGCGCGGCGACCACGGCCTCCGCGGTGCGCCTGCCGAAGCCGGGCACCGCCTCGATCTCCTCGATCCTGGCCTGCTTGAGCTTCTTCACCGAGCCGAAGTGCTTGATCAGCGCGGTCCGGCGAGCCTGCCCCAACCCCGGCACACTGTCCAATTCGGACGTCACCAGCCGCTTGGAGCGCTTTTCGCGGTGGTAGGCGATGGCGAAGCGGTGGGCCTCGTCCCGCAGCCGCTGCAGCAGGTACAGCCCCTCCGACGTGCGCGGCAGGATCACCGGGTCGGGGTCTGCCGGCAGCCAGACCTCTTCCAGCCGCTTCGCCAGCCCGACCACGGCGATGTCGGTGATGCCCAGCTCGGCCAGCACGTCGGCGGCCGCGGTGGCCTGCGGGCCCGCGCCGTCGACGACCAGCAGGTTCGGCGGGTAGGCGAACTTCTTCGGCCGGCCGGTCTCCGGGTCGAGGCCGGGCTTGCTCGTGTCGTCCGCCGTTTCCTTGAGGTAGCGGGAGAAGCGCCGGCGCACGACCTCGGCGATCGACGCCACATCGCCCTCTTCGGCCGCCTCGCGCAGCGCGAAGCGGCGGTATTCGGACTTGCGCGCGAGCCCGTCCTCGAACACGACCAGCGACGCCACGACGTCGCTGCCCTGGATGTGGCTGATGTCGATGCACTCGATGCGCAGCGGCGCGGTGTCCAGCGCCAGGAACTCCTGCAGCTCGGTCAGCGCCGCCGACCGGGCCGTCAGGTCGCCGGCGCGGCGCAGCTTGTGCTGGGTGAACGCCTCCCCCGCGTTGCGTTCGACCGTCTCCGCGAGGGCCTTCTTGTCCCCGCGCTGCGGCACCCGCAGCTGCACCCGCGAGCCGCGCAGCCCGCTCAGCCACTCCGCGACCGCGTCGGCGTCCGCGGGCAGCTCCGGCACCAGCACCTCGCGCGGGACGACCGGCCCGGCGTCGACGTCGTCGCGCGCGTCCAGCTCGGCCTCGTCGCCGTAGAACTGCGTGAGGAAGTGGTCGACCAGCGCCGGGACGTCCATCTCCTCGGCCTTGTCGATCACCCAGCCGCGCTGGCCGCGGACCCGGCCGCCGCGCACGTGGAAGACCTGGACGGCGGCTTCCAGCTCGTCGTGCGCGAACGCCACGACGTCGGCGTCCGTGCCGTCGCCGAGCACCACGGCCTGCTTCTCCATGGCGCGGCGCAGTGCGCCGAGGTCGTCGCGCAGCCGGGCCGCGCGCTCGAACTCGAGCTCCTCGGACGCCGCCGCCATCTCGGTCTCGAGGCGCTTGATCATGACGTCGGTCTTGCCGGCCAGGAAGTCGCAGAAGTCCTCGACGATGTCGCGGTGCTCGCCGGCCGAGACGCGCCCCACACACGGCGCCGAGCACTTGTCGATGTAGCCGAGCAGGCAGGGTCGGCCGATCTGGCCGTGGCGGCGGAACACCCCGGCCGAGCAGGTGCGGGCCGGGAACACGCGCAGCAGCAGGTCGAGCGTCTCGCGGATGGCCCACGCGTGCGCGTACGGCCCGAAGTAGCGGACGCCCTTCTTGCGCGCGCCGCGGTAGACGTGCAGGCGGGGGAACTCCTCGTTCAGCGTCACCGCGAGCACCGGGTAGCTCTTGTCGTCGCGGTAGCGGACGTTGAACCGGGGGTCGAACTCCTTGATCCAGTTGTACTCGAGCTGGAGCGCCTCGACCTCGGTGGTGACGACGGTCCATTCGACGCTCGCGGCCGTCGTGACCATCTGCCGGGTGCGCGGGTGCAGGCCGGAGAGGTCGGCGAAGTAGGAGTTCAGCCTGCTGCGGAGGCTTTTCGCCTTGCCGACGTAGATGACCCGCCTGGTCGCGTCGCGGAACTTGTACACGCCAGGGGCATCCGGGATGCTCCCCGGCGAGGGACGGTAGGTGGTCGGGTCAGCCACTCCCACAGACTATTTGGCACCACCGACAGTTCTCGCGCGCCCCCGCTCGCCCCGCCGGAAGTAGGGTGTTCGTCCGCTTCCGACTTTGGGAGGTGTCCCCCTGGGTGACGCGGTGGTTACTTTCCGACCGGCCGATCCGGCCCCCGTCCGAAAGGATCCCCACCGTGAGTTCTCTCCGTCTCCTCGGCGCCGCCTCGGCGGCCGCCGTCGCGCTGACTCTCGCGGGTGGCGCCGTGGCTTCCGCCGGCGTCCAGCCGAACATCGTCGGCGGCACCACCGCCCCCACCGTGTCGTGGGGCGCCCAGGTGTACGTCAACACCCCGGGGCGCGACTACCAGGGCTTCAACTGCTCGGGCACGGTCATCGCGGCGCGCTGGGTGCTGACCGCGGTGCACTGCCTCGACCAGGACGGCTCGGGCATGTACGTCCGGGTCGGCAGCAACACGCTGCTGTCGGGCACGAAGATCGCCGTCGACAACGAGTACGAGTCCCCGAACGGCGACATCGCGCTGCTGCACCTGGCGTCGGCGACCAGCACCGCGCCGATCTCGCTGGGCAGCTCGGACCCGGCCATCGGCAGCACCAACCAGATCTACGGCTGGGGCCGCACCACCCCGACCGGCCCGCCGGCGACGTCGCTGAAGACGGCGAACGTCCAGGTGACCGGCCGGTCCACGGACGCCTACGGCGGCCGCGCGATCCAGAGCGTCGGCATCAACGGCTCGGCGTGGAAGGGCGACTCGGGCGGCCCCGAGGTCGCGAACGGCGTCCAGGTCGGCGTCGCGTCGACGGTCCAGAACCAGAGCGGGTCGAACACGCGCGGCACGAACAACTACGCGAGCGTGGCTTCGAGCCGGTCCTGGATCCGGACGACCGCGGGCGTGTGAGCCTCCGGGGCGGCGCTTCGGCGCCGCCCCGGTTTTGTCGGTGGCGTGTGGGATGCTCGCGGGCATGCGGATCGCCACCTGGAACGTGAACTCCATCGTCCCCCGCCTGCCCCGGGTGCTGGGCTTCCTGGAGGAGACGGCGCCGGACGTGCTGTGCCTGCAGGAGCTGAAGACCACGACGGAGAAGTTCCCGCTGGCCGAGGTCGAGGCGCTGGGCTACGAGGTGGCGGCGTACGGGCTGGGGCGCTGGAACGGCGTCGGGATCGTGTCGCGCGTGGGGCTGTCCGACGTGGTGCGCGGGCTGCCGGACGAGCCGCGGTTCGACGGCGCCGCGGAGGCCCGCGCGATCGGCGCCACCTGCGGCGGCGTGCGGGTGTGGTCGGTGTACGTGCCGAACGGGCGCGAGCCGGACAACCCGCACTACGCGTACAAGCTTGAGTGGCTTTCGTCGCTGCACTCGCTGGTGGCTTCGGAGATTTCGGCCGGGCCGTTCGCGGTGCTGGGCGACTTCAACGTGGCGCCGACGGACGCGGACGTCTGGGACATCGCGGTGTTCGCGGAGTCGACGCACGTGACTCCCCCGGAACGCGAAGCCCTGGCACGCCTGCGGAAGCTGGGGTTGTCGGACGTGTTCCCGCGGCCGTTGAAGTACGACCACCCGTTCACCTACTGGGACTACCGGGCGGGGAACTTCCCGAACAACAAGGGGATGCGGATCGACCTGGTCTACGGGAACGCCGCCTTTTCCGATGCGGTGAAGGATTCCTATGTGGACCGGAACGCGCGGAAGGGGAAGGGCCCGTCGGACCACGCGCCGATCGTGGTGGACCTGGACCTCTGACGGCGTAACGGGCGAGGCCGCGCCGCCGATGTGGGGCTCGTGCGCTTCTTGTTGCTTCCGGCGGCCGTCCTGCTGACGTTGTCGGCCGGGTGCGGCGGACACGCCTCGGGTACGTCGTCGCTGGAACTCCGCGAGGTCGTGCCCGCCGCGATGCGGATCGGCGGCACCGGAACCGGTGCACCGCTCTCACCGGCCGCCCGGCAGAGCCGCGACCCGGCCGAGCAGACGGCGGCCGTGCGGGCGATCGACTGCACCCCCGGCAAAGCCGAGCCGCTGGCCGGCCACGACGACCGCGCCCTGCCGCTGGTGACGTGCGGGGAAACCGACGACACGGCCTACCTCCTCGAACCCGCGTTCCTGTCCGGGAGCGAGGTGTCCGACGCGACGTCCGGCTACGACGCGCTGGTCCGTCAGTGGGTCGTGGAGCTCACCTTCGACTCCAAGGGTACGAAGACCTGGGCCGACTTCACCAGCGAGAACGTCGGACGGCAGGTCGCGTTCGTCGTGGACAGCCGGGTCGTCTCGGTGACGACCGTCCGGGCCGCCATCCTCGACGGAGCGGTCCGGATCTCCGGCAAGCTCACCAAACAGCGTGCCGGCGAGCTGGCCCGCCAGATCGAGGGCGGCTAGCCGCCGGTGGCCGCGCGGTGCAGTTTCCGCAGTGCCCGCACCGCTTCCACCGCCCGGTCCCGGTCCACCGCCTGCACCGCCATCACCGCGTGGTACTCGTCGTCCGGCAGCTCGAGCCGCGCCCACGACGCGCCGTCCGGGAAGCTCACCGACAGCACCTCGCTCCACGCGAACCGCCGGGTCATCACCACGTTCCGGACCTCGATGCCCTCTTCGTCCGCGCGCACCCTGGCGATCGCGAACAGCATCACGCCGCACGCCAGCAGGATGCCGATGCCGACCATCGCCGCCTGGTCGGAGCGCTGGAAGTGGACGCCCGTGTCGCCGTTGCGCAGCAGCACCGCCACCACCACGAACACCGCCAGCAGCGCCACCGCCAGGATGCTGCAGACGATCAGCGCGCGGCGCGGGCGGATCACCAGGACCGTCACACGAAACCCCGCTCGGTCCACGGCTGGCGCAGGCCCTTCAGCACGTGCGCCGTGTCCAGTGCCGCGACCGTCGCCTCGTAGCCCTTGTCCTCCTTGGCGCCCGGCCGGCCGGAGCGGTCGACCGCCTGCTCGTGCGTGTCGCACGTCAGGACGCCGTTGCCGACCGCCGTGCTCTCGTCGAGCGCCACCCGGGTCAGGCCCGCCGTCACCGCGTCGCACACGTACTCGAAGTGCGGGGTGCCGCCGCGGATGACCACGCCCAGCGCGACCACCGCGTCGTGGTTGCGGGCCAGCGCCTGCGCCACCACCGGGAGCTCCACCGCGCCCGCGACGTGGACGACGGTCGGGTCCTCCTCCAGCTCCGCCTCGCGCGCCGCGACCAGGGCGCGCTCCAGCAGGACGTCGGTGATGTCCGAGTTCCAGCGGGTCGCGACGATGCCGAGCTTGAGGGACTTGCAGCCGGTCAGGTCGAGGGAAACGTCGGGACGGCCTTCGCCGCTCACAGTGCTCCTCCGTCGGGGTGCTCGGTGCCCGCGCCGACCTGGTCGTAGTGCTCCAGCTGGGCCAGGTCGTGGCCCATCCGGTCGCGCTTGGTCCGCAGGTAGCGCAGGTTCTCCGGGTTCGGCGAGATCGGCAGCGGCACGCGCCCGGTGACGCGCAGGCCGTAGCCCTCGAGGCCGATCCGCTTGGCCGGGTTGTTCGACAGCAGCCGCATGGTGCGGACGCCGAGGTCGCACAGGATCTGCGCGCCGGTGCCGTAGTCGCGGGCGTCGGCCGGGACGCCGAGGGCGAGGTTCGCGTCGACCGTGTCGGCGCCGTCGTCCTGCAGCTGGTAGGCCTGCAGCTTGTGCAGCAGGCCGATGCCACGGCCTTCGTGCCCGCGGATGTAGAGCACGACGCCGCGGCCTTCGGTGGCCACCGCTTCCAGTGCCGCTTCCAGCTGGGGGCCGCAGTCGCAGCGCAGCGAGCCGAAGACGTCGCCGGTGAGGCACTCGGAGTGCACGCGCACCAGGATGTCCTGGCCGTCGCCGATTTCGCCGTAGACGAACGCCACGTGCTCGATGCCGTCGAGCAGCGAGTCGTAGCCGACCGCGCGGAACGTGCCCGCGGCCAGCGGGATCCGGGCCTCGGCGACGCGCTCGACCTGCTTCTCGGTGCGGCGGCGGTAGGCGATCAGGTCGGCGATGGTGATGATGGCGAGGTCGTGGTCGGCGGCGAACACTTCGAGCTCGTCGCGGCGCGCCATGTCGCCTTCGTCCTTCTGCGACACGATCTCGCAGAGCACGCCCGCCGGGGCCAGCCCGGCCATCCGGGCCAGGTCGACCGACGCTTCGGTGTGCCCGGGGCGGCGCAGCACGCCGCCCTCCTTGGCGCGCAGCGGCACGACGTGCCCGGGACGGCGGAAGTCCTTCGCCGTCGAGGCCGGGTCGGCCAGCAGCCGGATCGTGTGCGCGCGGTCGGCGGCCGAGATGCCGGTGGTGATGCCGTCGGCGGCGTCGACCGTGACGCTGTACGCGGTGCCCCGCGCGTCCTGGTTCGTGTGGTACATCGGCGGCAGGTCCAGCCGGTCCGCTTCGGACTCGGTCAGCGCCACGCAGACGTACCCCGAGGTGTAGCGGACCATGAAGGCCAGCAGCTCCGGCGTCGCCTTCTCGGCGGCGAAGATGAGATCGCCCTCGTTCTCGCGGTCTTCGTCGTCGACCACGACGACCGGCCGGCCCGCCGCGATGTCCGAGATCGCCCGCTCGATGGCGTCGGCGTCGAACACCGCCCCGGCGCCGCAGGGGGTCCAGCCCGCCGCGGGCTCCGCCGCGCTCGTTTCACTCATGACCGCTCCTCCGTGCCGCCGCTGTCCCGATTCTGCACCTGATCGCGGATATGCGCTTCGGCCAGCTTCTCCACGTACTTCGCGACCACGTCGACTTCGAGGTTGACGAGGTCGCCCGCTTCGCGCCCGCCGAGCGTGGTCGCCTCGAGCGTGGTCGGGATCAGCGCCACCTTGAACTGGTCGCCGGTGACCGCCGCGACGGTGAGGGAGATCCCGTCGACGGCGATCGAGCCCTTCTCGACCACGTACCGGGACAGGTGGCCCGGCAGCGAGAACGTCGTCACGCCGTTCTCGTCGCGGGAGAGGAACACGCCCGTCCCGTCGACGTGGCCCTGCATGATGTGCCCGCCGAGCCGCCCGCCCGCCGGGGTCGCGCGCTCCAGGTTGACCCGGTCGCCGGTCGCGACCTTGGCCAGGCTCGACCGCTGCAGCGTCTCGTTCACGACGTCCACGGTGAACTCGCCGCCGGCCACCTCGACGACCGTGAGGCAGACGCCGCTGACCGCGATGGAGTCGCCGTGCCCGGCGTCGCTGGTGACCAGGGGGCCGCGGACCCGCAGCCGCGCCGCGTTGGTCAGCTGCTCGACCGAGGTGATCTCGCCGATCTCCTCGACAATGCCGGTGAACACGTCCTGCCTCCTTGTGAGCCGCTGCTCCCCATCCAACACCCGGCGGCTTCGCCGGTGCCGCCCGGCCGGTCAGCCGGCCCGGCCGCGCGCCGCCTGCTCGCGCAGCGCGGCGACCGCTTT
>NZ_JAAGNB010000298.1:0-10787 GCF_010550475.1 Amycolatopsis sp. SID8362 | reverse complement strand
CGTGCCCGGCGCGAGCAGCACGTGGCCGTCGCCGGACGGCACCAGGAGCCACGTCGCGGCGTCGACACCGGGGACCGGGCCGGTCACGCCGTCGTCGAGCGAGGGCGCGTCCAGCAGCACCGCGACCGTGGCTTCGCCCTCGGCCAACGCCGGGAGCAGTTCCTTCGCGGCCGGGACGTCGGCGAGCAGGAGGCCGCCCAGAGCGGTGCCGAGCACGGGCCCGGGGACCAGTTCTTCGGCCGCCGCGGCGAGGCCGGCGGCGAGATCGGCGATACTTCCGTCGGCGCCACCCACGGACGCGGGCAGGGCCACGCCGAACAGGCCGAGCGCGGCGAACCCCGCAGGCAGACCGGCCCCGGTTTCGGTCGCGCGCACCACCTCTCGCGGGCGGTGCGCCGCGGACCAGGCGTGGATCGCCTCGGCCAGCGCGGCCTGTTCGTCGGTGAGCGCGACCGGCATCGGGCCTCCTCGCGGGACGGGACACTACTCGCGAGTGTAGAACGTGTTACAGTTTTTCGGCCAGTGGGTCGATTGTTGAACGTTTCGCCAGGACAGGTACGCTGTGTCCTGAAGTGGAACAAGTTCCGACAGACGGGGGAGCTCCGATGCCCGGCAAGACCAAGGCACGCGGCAACGGCCTGAGCGCGATCGGCGCCGACGAGCTCGGCTCGGCCGCCCAGCGCGACCGGCGCCGCCGGATCATCGACGCGACCCTCGCCCTGGCCTCGAAGGGCGGCTACGACGCCGTCCAGATGCGGGCCGTCGCCGAGAAGGCGGACGTCGCGCTCGGCACGCTGTACCGGTACTTCCCCTCGAAGATCCACCTGCTCGTCTCCGGGCTGGCGCGGGAGTTCGAGCGCGCGCAGGAGAAGCTCGAGCGGCAGGCCATCCCGGGCGAGACGCCCGCCGAGCGGCTGATGTTCGTGCTCGGCCGCAACACCCGCCTGATGCAGCGCGACCCGCACCTGACCGAAGCCATGGTGCGGGCCTTCATGTTCGCCGACACGTCCGCGGCCGCCGAGGTGGAGCAGGTCGGGCTGCTGATGGAGAACATGTTCGCCAAGGCGATGGGCATCGACGAGCCCACCGAGGCCGACCGCGACATCTTCCACGTCGTCGCCGACGTCTGGATGGCGAACCTGGTGGCCTGGGTGACCCGCCGCGCCTCGGCGGCCGACGTCGCGAACCGCCTCGAACTGTCGGTCCACCTGCTGCTGGACAAGTAGCCGCGCCTCAGCGGTGCGCGGCGGCCACCTCCGCCAGCTCGTCGAGGGCCTTGAGCGTCTCCGCTTCCGGCAGCGTGTCGAGCAGGAACGTGTACCGCTCGACGCCGGCCTCGCGGAAGCCGTCGATCACCTTCGGGATCGTCGGGCCGCCGAACACCGCGAACTGGACGTCGTCCCGGCCCTGCTCGGCCAGCCAGCGGCGGACGCGCTGCGCCTCCTGGTACTTCGTGTAGCCCCGCAGCAGCCAGCCGTCGCCGTACTTGGCGAGCCGGTTCAGGGCCGCCTCGCTCTCGCCGCCGATGTAGATCGGGACGTGCGGCTTCTGCACCGGCTTGGGCCAGCTGAAGATCGGGTCGAGGTCGATGTGCTCGCCGTGGAACTCGGCTTCGTCCTTCGTCCAGATCTCCTTGAGCGCGGCCAGCTGCTCGTCGATGAGCGCGCCGCGGGTCTTCGGGTCGGTGCCGTGGTTGCGCATCTCCTCGCGGTTCCAGCCGACGCCGACGCCGAACAGCGCGCGCCCGTCGGAGAGCACGTCCAGCGACGCGACCTCCTTCGCGGTGTGGATCAGGTCGCGCTGGATCAGCAGCGCGATCCCGGTGCCGAGCAGCAGCTCCGACGTCGCCGTGGCCGCGGCGGTGAGCGCCAGGAACGGGTCGAGCGTGCGGTAGTAGACACGCGGCAGCTCACCCCCGCCGGGGTAAGGGGTTTCGCGGCTCACGGGGATGTGCGAGTGCTCGGCCAGGAACAGCGAATCGAAGCCGCGTTCCTCCAGCGCCGCACCCAGCACGTCGGGGCGGATGCCCTCGTCGGTCACGAACGTCGAGATCCCGAATTTCATGCTCCAGGAGTACCACCGCCTTGACACGGGGTGCACGATGGAGTCATCTCATCATACGTTGAATAAGGGGGCGGTCATGGACGTACAGGACGTCGACTTCGAGGAGCTCTACCAGGGCGCCACGCCGATGGGCCGGAAGATGCCCTGGGACCTCGGCGCACCGCAGCCGGCGGTCGTCGCGCTGGCCGACGCCGGCGAGTTCGACGGCGACGTGCTCGACATCGGCTGCGGCTTGGGTGACAACTCCGCGTTCCTCGCTTCGCGCGGACTGCACGTGACCGGCCTGGACGGCGCGCCGTCGGCGGTCGCGCAAGCTCGCGCCCGCGCCGCGGAGAAGGGCCTCGACATCGAGTTCGCCGTCGCCGACGCGACGAAGCTCGAAGGCTACGAAGGCCGGTTCGACACGGTTCTCGACAGCGCGCTGTACCACTGCCTGAACGAGGACCAGCGGCACCAGTACCTCGCGGCGTTGACCCGCGCGACCCGCCCGGGCGCGACGCTGCACCTGTTCTGCTTCTCGCCGGAGGTCCCCGAGGCGTTCCCGGCGCCGTACCTGATCAGCGAGGCCAACCTGCGGGAGACGGTCGGGAAGGACTGGACGATCGAGGTGCTCGAGCCGCGCCGGTACACGACGTCGATGACGGCGGAGGAGCTGCGGCAGAGCGTCCGGGTGGTGCTGGACGCGGACCCGGCGGGGCTGACGTCGATGGAGACCGACGCGGACGGGCGGGTGCTGGTCCCGGTCTGGCAGCTGAAGGCGGTCCGCCGAATGAGTTGACGCTCGACGGCCGGGATGTCCAAAGTGATCACTCGTGGACATCCCGGCCGAGTACCCGTGCCCGTGCTGCGGGCACCGTGCGTTCGAAAAGCCTCCCGGCAGCCACGAGATCTGCTCGGTGTGCTTCTGGGAAGACGACTGGCAGCAGTTGCGGTGGCCGGACCTGGCCGGCGGGGCGAACAGCACTTCGCTGCTCGATGCCCAGCGCGCCTACGTCGAGACGGGCGCCGTGGAAATCCGCTTCACCGCCCTCGTCCGCCCACCCCGTGCAGCCGAGCCACTCGACGACGGCTGGCGTCCCATCGACCTCGCCATCGACGACTTCGAGCCCATGGGCGTCCGTGACTTGCCGTGGCCGGCCGACATGACAGCGCTCTACTGGTGGCGGCCGACCTTCTGGCGCCGCCGCTAGACGTTGCGGCGGTACTGGCCCCCGACCTCGAAGAACGCCTCCGTGATCTGGCCCAGCGAGCACACCCGCGCGGCGTCCATCAGCACCCCGAACAGGTTGCCGCCGCGGGTTGCCGCTTCGCGGAGGGACTTCAGGGCCTGCTGGGCTTCCTCGTGGTGGCGGTGCTGGAAGTCGGCCAGGCGGGCCAGCTGGGACTTCTTCTCGTCCTCCGTCGCGCGGGCCAGCTCGACCTCGATGTCGTCCTCGCCCTGGTTCGGGTTGCGGAACGTGTTGACGCCGATGATCGGCAGCGAGCCGTCGTGCTTCTTGCGTTCGTACAGGATGGACTCGTCCTGAATCTTGCCGCGCTGGTAGCCCGTCTCCATCGCGCCGAGGACGCCGCCGCGCTCGGAGATGCGGTCGAACTCGGCCAGGACGGCTTCTTCGACCAGGTCGGTCAGCTCGTCGATGACGAACGAGCCCTGCAGCGGGTTCTCGTTCTTCGACAGGCCCCATTCCTTGTTGATGATCATCTGGATGGCCATCGCGCGGCGCACCGACGACTCCGACGGCGTCGTGATCGCTTCGTCGAACGCGTTGGTGTGCAACGAGTTCGCGTTGTCGTACAGCGCGCAGAGCGCCTGCAGCGTGGTGCGGATGTCGTTGAAGCTCATCTCCTGCGCGTGCAGCGAGCGGCCGGACGTCTGCACGTGGTACTTGAGCTTCTGCGACCGCTCGTTCGCGCCGTACCGGTCGCGCATGGCCACCGACCAGATCCGGCGCGCCACCCGGCCGAGGACCGAGTACTCCGCGTCCATGCCGTTGGAGAAGAAGAACGACAGGTTCGGCGCGAAGCAGTCGACGTCCATGCCGCGGGCGAGGTACGACTCGACGTAGGTGAAGCCGTTCGCCAGCGTGAAAGCCAGCTGCGAGATGGGGTTCGCGCCGGCCTCGGCGATGTGGTAGCCCGAGATCGAGACCGAGTAGAAGTTCCGCAGGTGGTGCTCGATGAACCACTCCTGGATGTCGGCCATCATCCGGAGGCTGAACTCGGTGGAGAAGATGCAGGTGTTCTGGCCCTGGTCCTCCTTGAGGATGTCGGCCTGCACCGTGCCGCGCACGTTCTGCAGCGTCCACGAGCGCAGCTCGGCGGCCTCGGCGTCGGACGGCTCGCGGCCGTGCTCGGCCCGGAACGCGTCGATCTTCTGGTCGATCGCGGTGTTGAGGAAGAACGCCAGGATCGTCGGCGCGGGGCCGTTGATCGTCATCGACACCGACGTGTTCGGCGCGGTCAGGTCGAAGCCGTCGTAGAGGGCCTTCATGTCCTCGACCGTCGCGATGGACACGCCCGACGTGCCGACCTTGCCGTAGATGTCGGGGCGCGTGTCGGGGTCGTGGCCGTAGAGGGTCACGGAGTCGAACGCCGTCGAGAGCCGCTTGGCCTCGGAGTCGGCCGAGAGCAGCTTGAAGCGGCGGTTGGTGCGGAACGCGTCACCCTCGCCGGCGAACATCCGCGCCGGGTCCTCGCCCTCGCGCTTGAACGGGAAAACCCCCGCGGTGTACGGGAAGTAGCCCGGCAGGTGCTCGCGGCGCAGGAACGACAGCAGCTCGCCGTCCTCGCCGTAGCGCGGCAGGGCGACGCGCGGGACCCGGTTGCCGGACAGCGTGTCGCGCCACAGCTGCGTGCGCAGCTCCTTGTCGCGGATCTTCACGACCAGTTCGTCCTGGCGGTATTCCTCGGCCAGTTCCCGGAAGCGTTCGAGGAGCTTTGTCGATTCGCCGTCCACATCGGACTCGGCCGCGGCCAGCAGCCCGTCGAGCGCGTCGGTGGACGCGTCCACCTTGGCCAGTTCCTCGCGCGCCAGCGAAAGCGCGTTCCGCTTGCGGACCGCGGCGACCTGCTGCTCGGTCTTCGCGTGGTAACCGCGGACGGAGTCGGCGATCTCGGCCAGGTAGCGCGAACGGTTGCCGGGGATGATCGTCGAGGCGTCCGTGGACACCTTGCCTTCGACGCGGGGCAGCGTCCCCGCCGAAACGGACAGCCCGCGCTCGGCGAGCATGTCGCGCAGGTGCTGGTACAGCGCGGTGACGCCGTCGTCGTTGAACTTCGCCGCGCTCGTGCCGTAGACCGGCATGTCCTCGGGGCCTTCGGAGAAGGCTTCGCGGTTGCGCACCAGCTGGCGCGCGACGTCGCGGCGGGCGTCCTCGGCGCCGCGGCGCTCGAACTTGTTGATCGCGACGACGTCGGCGAAGTCGAGCATG
Organism: Amycolatopsis sp. SID8362; assembly: GCF_010550475.1. Lineage (NCBI taxonomy): Bacteria > Bacillati > Actinomycetota > Actinomycetes > Pseudonocardiales > Pseudonocardiaceae > Amycolatopsis > Amycolatopsis sp. SID8362. Next base: position 5,292 of record NZ_JAAGNB010000298.1, on the reverse strand, counting down.
TCGATCTTCTCCAGCTGCGACGCGGCGCCGAACTCCGGCGTCATCACGTACAGCGACTCGTCCACGAAGTCGACGATCCCGGCGTCGCCCTGGCCGATGCCCGGCGTCTCGACGATCACCAGGTCGTAGCCGGCGGCCTTGCACGCCAGGATCGACTCGCGCAGCCCGGCCGGGATCTCGCCCGACGTCGTGCGCGTGGCCAGCGAGCGGAAGTACACCGGAGAGCCGTCCAGGCAGTTCATCCGGATGCGGTCGCCGAGCAGCGCGCCGCCGCCCTTGCGCCGCGACGGGTCGACCGCGAGCACCGCGATCCGCAGCTTGTCCTCCTGGTCGAGGCGGAAGCGGCGGACCAGCTCGTCGGTGAGCGACGACTTGCCCGAGCCACCGGTGCCGGTGATGCCCAGTACCGGCACCGTCCGCCCGCTCGCGGCTTCGGTGATGCCATCGAGCAGCTCGGCGGGCAGCCGTTCAGCCGCCAGCTGGGTGATGACCCGCGAAAGCGCGGGGACGTCCCCGGAGAGCACCTTGTCGAGCGCCGGGCCCTCGGCCGCGAGGTCGGTGTCGCAGGCCTCGATCATCGAGTTGATCATGCCCGGCAGGCCCATCTCGTAGCCGTCTTCGGGCGAGAAGATGCGGGCGACGCCGCGCGAGTGCAGCAGGTCGATCTCCTCGCGCACGATCACCCCGCCCCCGCCGCCGAAGACCTTGATGTGGCCGGCGCCGCGCTCGCGCAGCAGCTCGACCAGGTACGAGAAGTATTCGACGTGCCCGCCCTGGTAGGCGGAGATGGCGACGCCCTGGACGTCCTCGGCGATGGCGGCGGTGGCGACCTCGTCGACCGAGCGGTTGTGCCCGAGGTGGACGACCTCCGCGCCCTGAGACTGCAGGATCCGCCGCATGATGTTGATCGATGCGTCGTGACCGTCGAAGAGGCTCGACGCCGTCACGAACCGGACGGGGTGCACGGGGCGGTACAGCTCGCTGCTCATCCCTCAAAAATACTTTGGCTTCCTACTATTGGAAACCCGAGGACCAGTGACGCGGCTCTCACGACAACCTTGACAGTGCTCAGCTGGAGGTTATATTTAACGGAGACGTTAATTAACAAGAGGCTGAAATGACCATGCCGACCGACCACCTGAGCCGCACGTTCGCGGCCCTCGCCGACCCGACCCGGCGAGCCATCCTCGCCCGGCTTTCCGCGGGCGAAGCGACGGTGAACGAGCTCGCCGAGCCGTTCCCGATGAGCCTGCCCGCCGTCTCCCGCCACCTGAAGGTGCTGGAGCAGGCCGGGCTCATCACCCGCGGCCGCACCCGCCAGTGGCGGCCCTGCCGGCTGGCGGCGAAACCCCTGGAAGACGTGGCCGACTGGGTGGCGCGCTACCGGCCGTTCTGGGACGACGGGTTCGACCGCCTCGAGGAGCACCTGCGCACCCTGCGGAACGGGGACGAAGATGCCTGACCTCACCATCACCCGGGTCTTCGACGCGCCGCGCGAGCTCGTCTTCGCCGCGTGGACCGACCCCGACCAGCTGGCGAGCTGGCTCGGGCCGCACGGCTACACCGGCTCCGCGGTCACCCTCGCCACGCGGCCGGGCGGCGCCTGGCGGGCGTGCATCCGCTCCCCCGAGGGCGACGAGCACTGGATGCACGGCACCTACCGCGAGATCGCCGCGCCCGAGCGGCTCGCGTTCACCTTCACCTGGGACACCGAAGGCGATATGCGCGCGGAGACCCTCGTGACGATCGACTTCGCCGACCTGGGCGGCAAGACGGAGATGACCTTCGTCCAGACCGGCTTCCCGACCATCGCCGACCGCGACGGCCACCACGGCGGCTGGACCTCCAGCTTCGACGACCTGGCCGGCTTCATCCACCACCGAGGAGAGGAAGACCGATGACCGCGACCCAGCACGCCCTGCCCGAGATCGTCTCGCCCGAGGAATGGCAGGCCGCGCGCGACGCACTGCTCGTCAAGGAGAAAGAGCACATGAAGGCGGCCGACCACCTCGCCGCCGAACGGCGCCGGCTGCCGATGGTGCCCTTCCCGAAGCCGTACGTGTTCACCTCGGCCGAGGGCGAGAAGAGCCTGCTGGACCTGTTCGAGGGACGGCCGCAGCTGATCGTCTACCACTTCATGCTGCACCCGGGCGACGAGGCGGGGTGCGCGGGGTGTTCCCTGGTCGTCGACAACATGCCGCACCTGGCGCACCTGCACGACCGGGACGTGACGCTCCAGGTCGTCGCGCCGGCGACGCTGCCCGAGATCGAGCGCTACAAGAGCCGGATGGGCTGGGACGTGCCGTTCGTGTCCTCGCACGGCAGCGACTTCACCGAGGACTGCGGCGTCGGCATGGGCTTCGGGGTCAGCGTGTTCCTGCGCGACGGCGACGACGTCTACCGGACGTACTTCACCTCGGGCCGCGGTGGCGAGATGTTCCTCGCCTCGCACCGCTACCTCGACGTCACGCCGCTGGGGCGCCAGGAGGCCTGGGAAGAGGAGAGCCGCGGCGACGACGGTCCGGGTTCCTGGTGGCGGCGCCACGACGAGTACTGACGCTTGCGCCACCGCCGGGCCCGGGGCGTTCCCCGGGCCCGTGCGGCGTCAGCGGGCGTTCGCCGCCCGCAGCGCGATCCACTGGCGCATGGCGTACTCGACCAGCGTGATCAGCGTCTGCTTGGTCGACTCGCGGTCCCGTGCGTCGCAGCGGACGATCGGGATGTTCGGGTCGATCGACAGCGCCTCGCGGACGTCGTTGATGTCGTGCTCCAGCACGCCGTCGAACGTGTTGACGCCGACGATGTACGGCAGTCCCCGGTCCTCGAAGAAGTCGATCGGCGCGAACGAGTCCGCCAGCCGGCGCGTGTCGGCGAGCACCACCGCGCCGATCGCGCCGCGGACGAGGTCGTCCCACATGAACCAGAACCGCTGCTGACCGGGCGTGCCGAACAGGTAGAGGATCAGGTCCGCGTCCAGGGAGACGCGCCCGAAGTCCATCGCCACCGTGGTCGTCGACTTGCCCGGTGTGTGGTCGAGGTTGTCGACGCCGACGCTGGCGTCGGTCATCATCGCCTCGGTGGTCAGCGGCACGATCTCCGACACCGACCCGACGAAGGTCGTCTTCCCCGCACCGAAACCGCCAGCCACCACGATCTTGGCGGATGTCATGGTCGGGGGCGCGGTGTCCCGCGGTGCCTTATAGCCGACGGAGTCCACTCAAAACCCTTTCCATCAACACCAGATGTGCCTCGGCGCCGTCATTGCCCGTAATCGTCTTGTGCACCGTGACCAGCCCCGCGTCCGCCGCGTCGCTGATCAGCACCCGGGCCACGCCCAGTGGCACCCGCAAGGCCGACACGATCTCGGCGACCGAACGGGGGGTCCGGCACTCTTCCATGATCGAAATGCACTCGATCTGCTCCGCGGCCACTTCGGGGAAGCCACCGGTGGCAGCGTAGTCCTTCGCGGAGATCAGTGTCTCCAGCTCCAGGGCGTAGTTTGCCCGGGTGCGGCCGCCGGTCAGCGCGTAGGGCCGGACGATGGCCGTCAGCTCCTCCGGCGCGGGCGGCTGTTCGAACACCGCGGGCATCACGAACTCGCCGCTGGGCGGGCCCGGGTCGAACAAACCCCCAGGTCGTGGGCTGTCCCCGTCGGTACTGCCGGGTGGAGAGACTAAAGAGGTCACGCGATCTCCTTGGTCGGCCGACGGCGCGGGCGCCGGCGGTTCCGCGGCCGCGTGCGCACCGGCGGCCGGGGGTGGCGGGGACTCCTTGCTCTTCTTGCGCTTCCGGCGGGCACGGCCGGAATCCAGGGTGAACCCGTTGAGGACGTCGGCGAACGTGCCGTCGTCCCCTCGCCCGGCGGGGTGCTGCCCCTCGGGTGGTTCGCCGTCGAATCCGGACCCCGTGCTCATCGCGCCATCATCCCACCGGTTCGCCGATCAGCGACCCACCGGAGCCCTGAAGCTGGGCGCGCAGCTCCGGGGTGAGGATCTGACCGACCCGGTCGACGAGCATCGTCATCTCGTAGGCGACCTGACCGATGTCGCAGTTGGGGGCGGCGAGGACGGCGAGGCAGGACCCGTCGCTGATCGACATCAGCACCATGATCCCGAGCTCCATCTCGACGACGGTCTCGTTGACCGCGCCGGCCTCGAAGCAGCGGGCGGCGCCCTGGGTGAGGCTGACCAGGCCCGATGCGACCGCGGCGAGCTGGTCGGCCCGGTCGAGCGGGAGCCGGTTCGACGCGGTCAGCAGCAAGCCGTCCGCCGAGACGACCACGGCGTGGGCCACCCCCGGCACCCGCTCCGCGAAGTCGTTCACCAGCCAGCCGAACTGGTTCTGCGTCGGCTGGGCGCTACTCGGCGAGTTCATTCACCCTCCAGTGTCTCGTGGTTGGTCTCGGCCGCCTGCGCGGTGCGGTGGCGTCCACGCTCGATGCCCTGCTGGAAGCTCCGCAGGCGGCCGCGCACGTCGTGCGCGTCCCGTTGTGGTCGGGGGGCCGTGGCCCCGGTGGGCGGTCCGGCGCTGCCCGGAAGCAGCTGCTCCCCGCGACGGCGCCGGGGCAATCCTGCCGAAGTGAATGTGGCGGGCGTCGACTGGGACACCGCTTGCACCGCCCGCCAGCCGTCATCGGTCCCGAAGTTCCACTCGGCGGTGGCTTCGACGGCGGAGGTTTCTTCGCGCGGGGCGGGGGTTTCCGGGGTTTCGGCTTTGGCGCCGCGGCGGGGCAGCGACGTCGGCGGGGTGCTCGGACGGCCGTTGGCGGGGGCCTCGTCGAAGATCGACGCGGGCTCCTGGGGGGTGGGGCGGCCGTTGGGGCGGGGTGCGGGGTGCGGCTGGCCGGTGGACTGGGGGGCGGCCTGGGAGGGCTGCGGGAGTCCGTTCGGGTGGGCGCCGGGTTGGCCTGGCTGGGCGAGACCGTTCGGCTGGGCAGCGCGCTGGCCCGGCTGAGCCAGACCGCTCGGCTGAGCACCGGGCTGCCCCGGCTGAACCAGACCGTTCGGCTGGGCGTGACCGTTCGAAGTCGCTGGGGGCTGGCGGCGGGGCTGCGGCAGGAGGTTCTGCTGCGGCTCGGCCGGCTGCTGAACGGCACCGGCAGGAGGCCGGCCGGTCGGCTCCGGCTGGGAGCCCGTCGCCTGCGGGGCCGGGGTCGGCTGGGCCGTGCTCGGCTGGGGCGATTCCGCCGCTTCCTGCGCTGAACTCGGCTGGGGTGCGGCCGAAGAGGCCGCCGCCGGCTGGGATTCGCCAGGTGCCGGAGTGCCGGACGCCGGGGCACCAGATGCCGGAGCG
>NZ_JAAGNB010000238.1:0-8890 GCF_010550475.1 Amycolatopsis sp. SID8362 | reverse complement strand
GGCCGCGTTGATCAGCACGGCGTCGCGGACCGGGCCCGCCTTGCCGCCCACCAGCTCGCGGACCACCTCGGCGTTCGCCGCCGCGTCGCCGCCGCGCAGGTCGTCCGCCGTCGCGCGGGGGATGCCCAGGTCGGCCGGGTCGAGGGAACGCTCGGTGACCGTGCCGCCCGAGACCACCCAGACCGTCGACGTCGTCGTGGTGGTGATCTCGTCGAGGCCGTCGTCGCCGCGGACGACCAGGGCCGTCGTGCCGCGGCGGGCGAACGTCTCGGCCAGCACCCGGGTCTTGTCCTCGTACGCGCAGCCGATGACCGCGGCACTCGGCTGGGCCGGGTTGGTGAGCGGGCCGAGCAGGTTGAACGTCGTCGGGATGCCGAGCTCGCTGCGCACCGGGCCGGCGTGGCGCAGCGCCGGGTGGAACGCCGACGCCAGGAAGAAGCCGATCCCGACCTCGTCGAGGCTGCGGCGCACGTCCTCCGGCGGCAGGCTGATCCGCACGCCGAGCGCCTCGAGGACGTCGGCCGCGCCGGACTTCGACGACGCGCTGCGGTTGCCGTGCTTGGCCACCGGCGCGCCGGCGGCCGCCGTGACGATCGTCGCCATCGTCGAGATGTTGACCGAGTTCGAGCCGTCGCCGCCGGTGCCGACGATGTCGACGGCCGGGCGGTCCAGCTCGACGCGGCGGGCGTGCGCCAGCATCGTGGCCGCCATGCCGGCGATCTCCTCGGGCGTCTCGCCCTTGGCGCGCAGCGCGACCGCGAACCCGGCGATCCGGGCCGGGCTCGCGGCGCCGCTCATGATCTGGTCCATCGCCCACGCCGTGTCCTCCGCGGAGAGGTCGACGCCCGCGATGAGCTGCTTGAGCAGGGGTGGCCAGGTGCGGGGGACCGGGGTGGTCATCGGGCTCAGCCGTTCACGACGGGGACCCGTCGCAGCACGTCGGCGACGGTCTCCGCGGCGGTCAGCGGGTCCAGCGGGTGCACCAGCACGGCGTCCGCCTGCGACCAGGTCGCCAGCCACCGGTCGTCCTTGCGCCGCACCGACACCACGATCGGCGGGCAGTCCGTGATCTCGGCCTTGAGCTGGCGGCAGAGGCCGATGCCGCCGGTCGGCTGCGCCTCGCCGTCGAGGATCGCCAGGTCGACGTTGCCCGCGTCCACCTCGGACAGCACGTCCGCGATCCCGGCCGCCTCGACGTAGTCCACGCGCGCCAGGTCCGCCGCCGGACGGCGCCCGACCGCGTTCACGATCGCCTCGCGCACCTCCGCCTTGTGGCTGAACACCAGGACCCGCATCGACTCGCCCATTGAGCACGCCTCCGTCTCGTCACCGAACTCCGTCGATCGTATCGGCCGAGACGGACATCACGCGGTCGGCTCCGGCTGGAGCGCGTCCCAGCCCAGCGCGTCGCCGCCCAATCGTTGCGCGAGGCCCGCCATCCGGGACCGTTCCTGGGCGCAGTGGAGCGCGTCGAGCACCTGGACGCGCACCGCGAGCACCCGCGCGAAGTCACCCGAAACGCCCTGTTCCCGCAGGTCGTAGCCGTCTTGCGCGAGGATCGACGCCGCTTCGGCGACCCGGTCCGGCGGCAGCAGCAGGTGGTGCCGCAGGACGGCCGGTGCCGTGCTGACCCAAGCGGGTGAACCGGCGAGCACGGCGGAGTCCGCGACGACCGGGTCGAAGGCTTCCGCGACGATCTCCAGCCCGGGGTCGTCGGGCCCGAGAACAGGCGTTTCGCGCCTCTTGACCAGGTTGAGCAGGCGGTTCACCAAACCCATGAGTAGCTCTCACCTTCCCGGGCATCCCGTGTGATCGGCAACGCAGGCGGCTCGCCGTGGACCCACCCGGCGGAGCGGTGGTGCGAGAGGACATAATGCGACGCGTGACAACGGCAGCTCCCACCATCAGTCAGCGGGTCCACTCGCTGAACCGGCCGAACATGGTCAGTGTCGGCACCATCGTGTGGCTGTCCAGCGAACTGATGTTCTTCGCCGGGCTGTTCGCGATGTTCTTCACCGTCAAGGCGCAGAACTCCTCCGGCCAGTGGCCGCCGCCGTTGCACGGCGAGGAGTTCCACCTCAACGTGGCGTACGCGATCCCGTTCACGGTGATCCTCGTGCTGTCCTCGCTGACCTGCCAGTTCGGGGTGTTCGCCGCCGAGCGCGGCGACGTCTACGGGCTGCGCCGCTGGTACATCATCACGTTGATCATGGGCGCGATCTTCGTCGGCGGCCAGGCCAACGAGTACCACAACCTGGTCGAAGAGGGGATGACGATCCCGTCCGGCCCGTTCGGCACGGTCTTCTACCTCGCCACCGGGTTCCACGGCCTGCACGTCATCGGCGGGCTCATCGCCTTCGTGTACCTGCTCATCCGCACCAAGCTGAGCAAGTTCACGCCCGCCCAGGCCACGTCGGCGATCGTCGTGTCCTACTACTGGCACTTCGTCGACATCGTGTGGGTCGGCCTGTTCGGTGTGATCTACCTCCTTCCGTAGGTCCGCCCAGCCGCCACCACCATCACCATCGGCCTGAACTGACAGCAAGGGTTGCCGCAAGATGACCACCAGCACCAAATCGTCGGAGCGCCGCTACCGCGCGCGGTCGAAGCTGCGGAGGCGGTTCGCCGGCCTGCTCGCGCTCGGGATCGCGCTGGTGGGCGCCGGCGCCCTGTACGCCGTGTTCGCCCCCGAGCCGCAGACCGCGCAGGCCCAGGGCACGCCGGCGCAGCTGCGCTTGGGCGAGCAGGTCTACAACAACACCTGCATCGCGTGCCACGGCGCGAACCTCGAAGGCGTGCAGGACCGCGGGCCGAGCCTGATCGGCATCGGCGACGCCGCGGTGTACTTCCAGACTTCTTCGGGCCGCATGCCCGCCGCGCGCCAGGAGGCGCAGATCGAGCGGAAGCCGCCGAAGCTGACCGAGGCCGAGATCGACGCGGTCGGCGCCTACATCCAGGCGCACGGCGGCGGCGTCCAGCGCCCGGCCGAGAAGGGCGAGGCCCTGCGCGGGTCCGACCCGGCGCGCGGTGGCGAGCTGTTCCGCCTGAACTGCGCTTCGTGCCACAACTTCACCGGCCGCGGCGGCGCGCTGTCGGCGGGCAAGTACGCGCCGAACCTGGACCCGGCCAGCGAAGAGCAGATCTACACGGCCATGCTCACCGGCCCCCAGAACATGCCGAAGTTCTCCGACCGGCAGCTGTCGCCGGAGGAGAAGAAGGACATCGTCGCCTACGTGAAGTCGGTGTCCGACGGCAACAATGACCCGGGTGGTAACGGCCTCGGCGGGGTCGGCCCCGCTTCGGAGGGCGTCATCGCCTTTATCGTCGGTATCGCCGCGCTGATCGGCGTGACGTTGTGGATTGGATCGAAGGCATGAGTGCCGAGGGGCCGAAGCCGCCGACGGAGGCGGAACTGGCTGAGATGGACCGGGACCAGCTGGTCAAGCTGGGCGGGCAGCTCGACGGCGTCGAGATCGTCGAGTACCCGACCCCGTGGCCGGTGGAGGGCACCCGGGCGGAGCGCCGTGCCGAGCGCCTGGTGGCGTTCTGGTTCGCCCTGTCCGCCGTGGCCGGGCTGGCCTTCGTCGTCTCGCTGATCTGGTGGCCGTGGAAGTACGAGTCGCCGGACAACGAGAGCGGCCACTTCTGGTACAGCCTCTACACCCCGATGCTCGGCATCACGCTCGGCCTGGCCATCCTCGGCCTCGGCATCGGCGTGATCCTGTACACGAAGAAGTTCGTGCCGGCCGAGGTCGCGGTGCAGGAGCGCCACGACGGCGAGGGCAAGGGGTCGGCCGAGGTCGACCGCCAGACGTTCCTCGCGCACCTGGCCGACGCCGGCAACCGCAGCACCATCGCGCGCCGGTCGCTGATCAAGCGCTCGGCGATCGCCGGGGCCGGCACGCTGGGCCTCGCGGCCGCCGCGCTGCCGCTCGCGTCCTTCATCAAGAACCCGTGGAAGGACAGCGAGACCCGCGAGTCGCTGTGGCACACCGGCTGGCAGCCGAACTTCCCGGGCGAGAAGGTCTACCTGCGCCGCAACACCGGCAAGCCGCTGGAGGAGGGCGAAGAGGTCAGCCTGGTCAAGGCCGAGGACCTCGACGCCGGCGCGATGGAAACCGTCTTCCCGTACCGCGAGTCCGAGAAGGACAAGCCGGAACTGCTCGCCGCCGCGCTGACCCGGGTGGACAACCCGGTCATGCTGATCCGCCTGCGCCCGACCGACGCCGCCAAGGTGGTCAAGCGGGCCGGCCAGGAGGACTTCAACTTCGGCGACTACTACGCGTACACGAAGATCTGCAGCCACGTCGGCTGCCCGACCTCCCTGTACGAGCAGCGCACCAACCGCATCCTGTGCCCCTGCCACCAGTCGCAGTTCGACGCGCTGCACTACGCCAAGCCGATTTTCGGCCCGGCGACGCGTCCGCTGGCCCAGCTACCGATCACGGTGGACGAAGAGGGATACTTGATCGCGCGAGGCGACTTCATCGAGGCCATCGGTCCGGCCTTTTGGGAGCGTAAGTCATGAGTTCACTCACCACGCCGACCAAGGGGTCGAGTGCCGTGGAGCGGCACTTGGGCGAGGCCGCGGACAACGCGGACCAGCGGTACCACGCGGCCAAGGGCCTGCGGCACCAGATGAACAAGGTCTTCCCGACGCACTGGTCGTTCCTGCTCGGCGAGATCGCGCTCTACAGCTTCATCATCCTGCTGCTCACCGGCGTGTACCTGACCCTGTTCTTCGACCCCTCCATGCAGGAGGTCGTCTACCAGGGCAGCTTCAAGAACATGCAGGGCCTGGAGATGTCGCAGGCCTTCCGCACGACGCTGGACATTTCGTTCGACGTCCGCGGCGGGCTGTTCATGCGGCAGCTGCACCACTGGGCGGCGCTGATCTTCGTGGCGTCGATGGCCGTGCACATGCTGCGCATCTTCTTCACCGGCGCCTTCCGGCGCCCGCGTGAGGCCAACTGGGTGATCGGCGGGCTGCTGCTGATCCTGGGCTGCTTCGAAGGCTTCTTCGGCTACTCGCTCCCGGACGACCTGCTCTCGGGTACCGGTATCCGCGCGACGCTGTCGGGCATCGTCCTCTCGGTGCCGGTGATGGGCACCTGGATCCACTGGGCGCTGTTCGGCGGGGAGTTCCCCGGCGACCAGATCATCCCGCGCCTGTACACGCTGCACATCCTGCTGCTGCCGGGCATCATGCTCGCGCTGGTCGGGGCGCACCTGGCGCTGGTCTGGTACCAGAAGCACACCCAGTTCCCGGGGGTGCGCCGCAAGGAGACCAACGTCGTCGGCGTCCGGATCATGCCGTACTTCGCGCTCAAGGGCGGGGCGTTCTTCACCCTGGTCGTGGGCGTGCTGGCGCTGATGTCGGGCCTGTTCCAGATCAACCCGGTGTGGAACTTCGGCCCGTACAACCCGGCGCAGGTGTCGGCGGGCTCGCAGCCCGACTGGTACATGGCCTGGGCCGACGGCATGCTCCGGATCTGGCCCGCGTGGGAGGTCTACCTCGGGAACTACACGATCCCGGCGGTGTTCTTCCCCGGCGCGATCGGCATGCCGATCCTGTTCGGCCTGTTCCTGACCTACCCGTTCCTCGAGCGGAAGCTGTCCAAGGACACCGCGCACCACAACCTGCTCCAGCGGCCCCGGGACGTCCCGGTCCGCACGGCGCTGGGCGCGATGGCGCTGGGCTTCTTCATGGTGATCGAGCTGTCGGGCTTCAACGACATCATCGCCGACCAGTTCGACATCTCCCTGAACGCGACGACGTGGGCGGGCCGCATCGGCGTGCTCCTCGTGCCGCCGCTGGCGTACTACTTCACCTACCGGATCTGCCTTGGCCTGCAGCGGGCTGACCGCGAGGTGCTGGAGCACGGCGTCGAGACCGGCATCATCAAGCGGCTGCCGCACGGTGAGTTCATCGAGATCCACCAGCCGCTCGGCGGCGTGGACAGCCACGGCCACGCGATCCCGCTCGAGTACCAGGGCGCGTCCGTGCCGAAGAAGATGAACAAGCTGGGCTCGGCCGGCCAGGCCGTCCCGGGCACGCTCTGGTCGCCGGACCCGGCCGAGGAGACCGCCGCGCTGCAGCGGGCCCACGGCAACGGGCACTCCGGTGCGGAGAACGGCGAGCACGGTGAGTTCGACTCCGCCGATGCGGCTTCGGCCGCGAAGCAGTCGGACCACTAGCCGTACCCCAAGCGCGAAGGCCACCTCCGGTTCGCCGGAGGTGGCCTTCGGTGTTTCCGTGCTGGCACGATGCGCGGCATGGAACGCGTGCTCGGCATCGGTGGTTACTTCTTCCGCGCGGCGGACCCGGCGGCCCTGGGGGCCTGGTACCGGGACTGCCTGGGCCTCGACGCCGACGAACACGGCAGCTGGCCGCAGGAGGCCGGGCCGACCGTCTTCGCGCCGTTCGAGGCCGGGACGGACTACTTCGGGTCGCCCGCCCAGCAGACGATGCTCAACTTCCGGGTCCGCGACCTGGACGCGATGCTGGCGCAGCTGCGCGCCAAGGGCGCCGACGTGGCCGAGGACGTCCAGGACATGGCCGGCGTCGGCCGCTTCGGCTGGGTCACGGATCCCGAGGGGAACCGCGTCGAGCTGTGGCAGCCCGCCTGAGCGTCAGTCTTCGACGCCGATCGAGAAGGCCGACTCGGTGTCGGCACGGGAGTAGGACCGGAACGCGATGTGCGTGACGGTGTCCAGCACGCCCGGCACCTTCCCGATCCGGCCGGGGATGAGGTCGGCCAGCTCCTCGTGCGCGGACACCTTCACGGTGGCGATGAGGTCGACGTCCCCGGCGCACGAGTAGACCTCGCCGACACCCTCGATGTCGGCGATCGCCTGCGCCGCGTCCGGGATCGCGTCCGCCTCAACCTGGATCAACACGATCGCGGTGATCACCTGGGTCCTCCAAGACTCGTCTGCGGGTGTCGCCGGTGATCCTAGTGAGCCGCCTCGCTACGCCGCCGTGTGCGCCAGCCAGTGCTCGGCCAGCGCGTGGTCACCGGTGACGCGCACGCGGTCCGCGGGGAGCCGGCGGGTGAGGACGAGCAGGAGGTCCCGCACGGGCCCGGCGAGGGTCGCGTCGGCCGGGCCGGGTGCGTGCGTCCAGCGGACGCCGTCTGGGGTGCGGGTGATGAGCCAGCCGGGGCCGTCGTCCGGGGCGAGCCGCAGGGTCTGGCCGGTGCCGCGGAGCTGGGCGAAGGCGGGGTTCAGGGTCGCCGTGGCGGGGTCGGCGAGGATTTCCAGCCACTCGCTGATCGCGTCGCCGGCGAGGTCGGGGGCGACGTCGAACGCGGCGCCGGTGGCGAACGCGGCGTCGGCGTGGTGGACGGTGGTGTCGTGCGCCATCCGCCGCAGCCAGAACCGGGCGGGCTGGGGGCCGAAGAACGTCCACACGGGTGTCTCGTCGGCGGCCAGGATGGCGTCCTCGAGCTCGGCGGCGCCCTGGAGCAGCCAATCGGACCACTTCTCGGGCGAGCCGGGGTCGGCGTCGAAGGGGTCGGGGACGGGGGAGGGCCCGGAGCCGACGATGCTCGCGGCCCAGCGGTGGGCCTGCCCGATGTGCCCGACGAGCACCCGCAGCGGCCAGTCGGGGCAGGTCGGCACCCGCGTTTCGGGATCGGCGCCGGTCACCGCCCCGGCGAACGCGGCGGTGTGGTCGTGGAGGCCTTCGGCGAGTCTGGTGGTGTCCATGGGCCGTACCGTAGGAATTCCACCCGGCTGGAGGTTCGACCGAAGGTGACCGAGGACACACTGGGCATCGGCGACCTGGCCCGGCGGACGGGCGTCCCGGTCCGCACGATCAGGTTCTACTGCGACGAGGGCCTGCTGGAGCCCGCCCGCAGCGTCGGCGGCCACCGCCGCTTCGAAGCGGCGGCCGTGGAGCGCCTCGAGCTGGTGCGCCGGCTGCGCGGCCTCGGTCTCGGCCTGCGTTCGATCACCGACGTCCTGGGCGGCCGCCGTTCCCTGGACGACGCGGTGGCGGCCGAGCGGACGGCGCTCGACCGCGAGCTGGCCACTCTGTCCTGGCGGCGTTCGGTGCTGCGCGCGGTGGAGGAAGCGCCGTCCCGCCTGGACCTGCTGTCGGCGGTCCAGGACGGCCCGGCGGCGCGCGAGGCGCTGGTGCGGCTGTGGGAGCCGATGACGGCGGGCCCGCTCCCGCCGGACACGGTCCGGATGTTCCTGGACATCGGCGCGCCGGTGCCGCCGGAGTCGCCGACGACCGCGCAGGTGGTCGCGTACGCGGAGCTGGTGGTGCTGGCGGCCGACCGGGAGCTGGCGGTGGGGCTGCGGGCGAGCACGCTGGTGGCCCACGAGCGGATCGCGGACCTGGGCGCGTTGCACGGCTCGGTGGGCGAGGCCTGCGTCTTGGCTTCCGGTGCGGTGTCGGCTGGTCTCCCACCCGCAGCCGGGCCGGCGCTCGACCGGTTCGTGGCGGCTCATGCGACGGCCCATCGCGCAGTGGACAGCGTGGAGTTCCGGCGGGCATTGAACCGGCGGACGGCCGCGGACCGGTCACCGCGGATGCGGCGGTATTGGCATTTGGCGGGGGAGGTCACGGGGGAGGCCGCGCCGATGGGGGTTGCGCACACCTGGCTGCTCGATGCGCTGGCCGGATCGGTGGGGTGAGGGGCGAGGGCCGGGTGAGGTGCTGGGGGCCGTTGGGGCTCATGTGAGGGCCCCGCTCAGTGGGGCCCGGTTCGTGCGCCGGCCGCAGCCGACTACTGCGCCGCAGCGTGCGTGGCTTGCCCTGGCGTCGCCGACCGAGCTGGCCGCCGCAGCGTGCGTGGCTGGCTGCGCTGGTGTCGCCGACCGAGCTGACCGCCCCAGCGAGCATGGCCGCCCGCCGTGGGGTCGCCGACGGAGCTGGCCG
>NZ_JAAGNB010000183.1:0-11063 GCF_010550475.1 Amycolatopsis sp. SID8362 | reverse complement strand
TCGGCCGCCCAGCCGTTCAGCTCGCAGGTCGCGAGCATCGCCGCGTGCTTGCCGGAGCAGTTGTGCGCCAGGCGGCTCGGCGCGCGGCCGGTCGCGATCCAGTGGTCGCGCTCGACGGGGTCGTACGGGAAGTCGGCCGGGTTGCCGAGTGCGCCGGGGGAGCGGCCGCCGAGGACGTCGAGCGCGGCGTCGAGGTGCATCGGCTCGCCGGAGTGGCTGGCCGCCGCGATCGCGAAGCCGGCGGGGGACAGGCGCAGGCCGAGCCGCGCCATCGCCGTGGCCTGCAGCGGTTTCGCCGTCGACCGCGGGTACATCGGGGCGTCCGGCTCACCCGCGGCGAACAGCGTCGAGCCGTCCGGCGCGAGGACGACGAGGGAGCCGTGGTGCACCCCTTCGACGAGACCGTCGCGGACCAGCTCGACCAGGGGTTCGTGGCTCACACGCCCTCCTCGTCGAACGCGCGCATGTCGATCCGCTTGCGCACGGCGAACCAGCCGGCGACCAGCGCGACCAGGATCGCGGGCAGCGCCAGGAGGGTGATCCGGCCGGTCTCGTCGAAGCCCATCAGGACGACGACGGCGGCGAGGAACACCAGCGTCGCGATCTCGGTGTACGGCGAGAACGGCAGCCGGAACGACGGCCGCTCGACGCCCTCGCGCTCGGCCTTGCGGACGAACAGCAGGTGGCAGAGCACGATGATGGCCCAGGTGGCGAGGATGCCGATCGCGGCGAAGTTCAGGACGATGTCGAAGGCGTCCTTCGGCACGACGTAGTTGAGCCCGACGCCCAGCACGCAGACGGCCGCGGTGAGCAGGATCCCGCCGTAGGGGACGTGGTTGCGGTTCATCACGCCGGTGAACTTCGGCGCCGAGCCCGCCATCGCCATCGACCGCAGGATCCGGCCGGTGGAGTAGAGGCCGGAGTTCAGGCTGGACAGCGCGGCGGTGAGCACGACCAGGTTCATCACGCTGTCCGCGGCGGGCACGCCGAGGTGGGACAGCACGGTGACGAACGGGCTCTGGTCCTTCGTGTAGGAACTCCACGGCAGCAGCATCGCCAGCAGCACGACCGAACCGACGTAGAAGACCGCGATGCGCCACATGATGGAGTTGATCGCCTTCGGCATGATCTTCTCGGGGTTCTCGGTCTCGCCCGCCGCGACGCCGACCAGCTCGACCGAGGCGTAGGCGAACACGACACCCTGGACGATCAGCACCATCGGCAGCAGCCCGGTGGGGAAGATGCCGCCGTGCTCGGTGATCAGCTGCGGGCCGGGTGCGGCGCCGTCGATCGGCGTCTGCGTCACCAGCAGGAAGATCCCGATCGCCATGAACAGCACGAGTGCGGCGACCTTGACGATGGCGAACCAGAACTCCATCTCGCCGAACAGCTTCACCGAGACGAGGTTGAGCGTCAGGACCACGGCGAGCGCGATCAGCGCGAGCACCCACTGCGGGACCGGCGAGAAGAACGACCAGAAGTGCGCGTAGAGCGCGATCGCCGTGATGTCGGCGATGCCGGTGGTCGACCAGTTGAGGAAGTGCATCCAGCCGGCGACGTACGCGCCCTTCTCGCCCATGAACTCGCGGGCGTAGGAGACGAAGGCGCCGCTGGAGGGCCGGTACAGGATCAGCTCGCCGAGCGCGCGGACGACGAAGAACGCGAAGAGCCCGCAGACGGCGTAGACGATGGCCAGCGCCGGCCCGGCTTGGGCGAGCCGGCCGCCGGCGCCGAGGAACAGGCCGGTGCCGATGGCCCCGCCGATGGCGATCAGGTTCACGTGCCGCGGCTTGAGGGACTTGCGGTAGCCGGCGTCGCCCGCGTCCGCGGTGGTGGCCGTCAGGGTCTGTTCGGTCACTGGTCCCCGTTCACGATGCTGGTCAGAGTGGCTTCGACGTGCGTGAGGTGCGCGGTCATGGCCTCGACGGCTTGTTCCTGGTCGCCGCTCGCGATGGCCGTGACGATCTCGCGGTGTTCGACGTTCGACTGCCGCCGCCGGTCGCCGAGCTGGTTCAGGAACGCGGACTGGCGGGCGAGCGCGTCCCGGATCTCCTCGATCACCTTCCCGAACACGGGGTTGCCCGAGGCCTGGGCGATGGTGATGTGGAAGAGCGAGTCGAGCGCGACCCACGCGGTGTTGTCGGTCTCGGCGTCCATCCGCTCGACGAGGTGGCCGAGCAGGTCGAGGTCGTCCTGGCTCCGCCGGGCGGCCGCGTAGCCCGCGACGGGGATCTCCACGTGCCGCCGCACCTCGATGAGGTCGCGGGCGGAGTACGGCCCGAAGGTCGGGTTCTCGGCGGGCCCGGTGGCGGTGACGAAGGTGCCCTTGCCGGTCTTCGACTCGGTCATGCCGAGGGCCTGCAGCCCGCGGAGCGCTTCCCGGATGACCGACCGGCTGACCTCGAACTCCCTGCTCAGGGACGCTTCGGAGGGAAGCTTCGCGCCGACGGGGTACTCCCCGCGTTCGATCAGCTGCCGCAGGTGGGCCAGCACGGCTTCCATGGCGCTCACCCGGCGAGGACCACCTTGTCCGGCTGTCTGGCTGTCAGACAGGTTCATGCGGGGAATGCTCGGTGCCGGGGCAGCGGCTGTCAACGCGGGGCCGGGCGGGTGTGGCCCACCTCACCGGACGACGTGAATGACTCATTCATGTCGTCGGAGGACAGGAATGAGTCATTCACGTCGTCGGAGCCCGCCGTCCGGACGCGCCCCGTGCCGTGATCACCACCGCCCGAAATGAGGGCGCGTCGCGCCACCCGGAGCGGGCCCCGGAGGCGCACAATCGAGCCCGGCGAGTGCGGGATAGGCTGGGGGACCCGGGCGCGCCGGTCCGATCCAGACAGGGGAGGTTTTCGCTGGTGTCGAACGATTCTTTCGTCCACCTGCACGTCCACACCGAGTACTCGATGCTCGACGGTGCGGCGAAGATCGCCCCCCTCTTCGCGGAGGCGGCGCGCCTCGGCATGCCCGCGGTCGGGATGACCGACCACGGCAACATGTACGGCGGCGACGAGTTCTACCAGCAGGCCAAGAAGGCCGGCATCAAGCCGATCATCGGCATCGAGGCCTACATCGCGCCGGAGAGCCGGTTCCACAAGAAGCCCGTCTTCTGGGGCCAGGCCAACCAGCGCGGCTCGGACGAGTTCGGTGAGGGCGGCGACGTCTCCGGTGGCGGTGCGTACACGCACATGACCATGCTCGCCGAGAACGCCACCGGGCTGCGGAACCTCTTCAAGCTGTCCTCGCTGGCCAGCATGCAGGGCTACTACCGCAAGCCCCGGATGGACCGCGAGCTGATCTCCGAAAACCACGAAGGCATCATCGCCACCACGGGCTGCCCGTCCGGCGAGGTGCAGACCCGGCTGCGGCTGGGCCAGAAGGAGGCGGCGATCCAGGCCGCGTCCGACTACAAGGACATCTTCGGCGCGGACAACTTCTTCCTCGAGCTGATGGACCACGGCCTGCCGATCGAGCGGTCGGTCCGCGAGGGCCTGCTCGAGGTCGGCCGCCTGCTCGACCTCAAGCCGCTCGCGACGAACGACTCGCACTACGTCACCAAGGACCAGGCGGACACGCACTCGGCGCTGCTGTGCGTCCAGGCGGGCAAGACCCTCAACGACCCGACGCGGTTCAAGTTCGACGGCGACGGCTACTACCTCAAGTCCGCCGCGGACATGCGCGAGTACTGGGACAAGGAGGTCCCCGGCGCGGCCGACACCACGCTGATGATCGCCGAGCGCGTCCAGTCCTACGAAGAGGTCTACGCGCACAAGGACCGGCTGCCGTTCTTCGAGGTGCCCGAGGGCTACGACCAGGGCGGCTGGCTGCGCGAGGAGGTCAAGCGCGGTCTCAAGTGGCGCTTCCCGGACGGCGTGCCGGACGAGTACTACAACGAGCGCATCGAGATCGAGCTCGACGTCATCATCGGCAAGGGCTTCCCGGCGTACTTCCTCATCGTCGCCGACCTCATCAGCTACGCCCGCCGGGTCGGCATCCGCGTCGGCCCGGGCCGTGGTTCGGCCGCCGGCTCGCTCGTCGCGTACGTCCTCGGTATCACGAACCTGGACCCGATCCCGCAGAAGCTGCTGTTCGAGCGGTTCCTGAACCCCGAGCGCGTCTCGATGCCCGATATCGACATCGACTTCGACGACCGCCGGCGCGGCGAGATGATCCGGTACGCGACCGAGAAGTACGGCGCGGACAAGGTCGCCCAGGTCATCACCTTCGGCACCATTAAGACCAAGGCCGCGATCAAGGACTCCGCGCGGGTCCACTTCGGCCAGCCCGGCTACGCGATCGCGGACAAGATCTCCAAGGCGCTCCCGCCGCCGATCATGGCGAAGGACATCCCGCTCTCGGGCATCGTCGACCCGAAGCACGAGCGCTACGGCGAGGCCGCCGAGGTCCGCGCGCTCGTCGAGACCGACGAAGAGTGCAAGACGATCTTCGAGACCGCCCGCGGCCTCGAGGGCCTGATCCGCAACGCGGGCGTGCACGCCTGCGCGGTCATCATGTCCTGCGACCCGCTGACCGACGCGATCCCGCTCTGGCAGCGCGACGACGGCTCGATCATCACCGGCTGGGACTACCCGTCGTGCGAGGCCATCGGCCTGCTGAAGATGGACTTCCTCGGCCTGCGGAACCTGACGGTCATCGGCGACGCGATCGACAACATCAAGGCCAACCGCGGGATCGACATCGACCTCGACACCCTCGGCGTCGACGACCCCGAGACGTACAAGCTGCTCGCCCGCGGCGACACGCTCGGCGTGTTCCAGCTGGACGGCGGGCCGATGCGTGACCTGCTCCGCCGGATGGAGCCCACGGTCTTCGACGACATCGTCGCGGTCGGCGCGCTGTACCGCCCCGGCCCGATGGGCATGAACGCGCACAACGACTACGCGGACCGGAAGAACAACCGGCAGAAGGTCAAGCCGATCCACCCGGAGCTCGACGAGCCGCTGCGCGAGATCCTGGCCGACACCTACGGCCTGATCGTCTACCAAGAGCAGATCATGCACATCGGCCAGAAGGTGGCCGGGTACACGATGGGGCGCGCGGACGTGCTCCGCCGCGCGATGGGCAAGAAGAAGAAGGAAGTCCTCGACCTCGAGTACGAGGGCTTCGAGGCCGGCATGAAGGCCAGCGAGCTGCGGCCCGGCGGCTTCTCGACCGAGGCGATCAAGGCGCTTTGGGACACGATCCTCCCGTTCGCCGGCTACGCGTTCAACAAGAGCCACGCGGCCGCGTACGGCCTGGTCTCCTACTGGACCGCGTACCTCAAGGCGAACTTCACCCCGGAGTACATGGCCGCGCTGCTGACCTCGGTCGGCGACAACAAGGACAAGTCGGCGGTCTACCTGTCCGAGTGCCGCCGCCTCGGCATCAAGGTGCTGCCGCCGGACGTCAACGAGTCGGCCCTGCGGTTCGCGGCCGTCGGGGACGACATCCGCTTCGGCATGGGTGCCGTCCGCAACGTCGGGGCGAACGTCGTCGAGTCGATCATCAAGACCCGCGAGGAGAAGGGCAAGTACGCCTCCTTCACCGACTTCCTCGACAAGTCCGAGCTCGTGGCCTGCAACAAGCGGGTCATCGAGTCGCTGATCAAGGCGGGCGGGTTCGACTCCCTCGGCCACACCCGGCTGTCGATGATCCAGGTCCACGAGGACGCCGTCGAAGCCGTCGTCCCGCTCAAGCGCCAGGAGGCGATGGGCCAGTTCGACCTGTTCGGCTTCGGCGGGGACGAGGGCGAGGCGGCCCCGTCGTCGTCGCCGCTCGCGCACCTGAAGTTCGGCGAGGAGGAGTACCCGCGCAAGCAGCTGCTCGCCTACGAGCGGGAGATGCTCGGCCTGTACGTCTCGGCGCACCCGCTGGACGGCGCCGAGCGGATCCTGCGCAAGCACGCCCCGAAGCCGATCGCCGCGATCCTCGCCGATCCGCCGCGGGAAGGCGAGATCGTCATCTCCGGGCTGATCACGTCGCTGGAGCGGCGGGTCAACAAGAAGGGCGAGCCCTGGGCGATCTGCACGGTCGAGGACATGGACGCCTCGCTCGAGGTGCTGTTCTTCCCGAAGTCGTACGCGCTGTTCTCGGGTGAGCTGATCGAGGACAACGCGGTGCTGGTCAAGGGCCGGGTCAACTGGCGCGAAGACAAGATGTCCATCTTCGGCGGCGGCCTCGCGACGCTCGACCTGTCCGAGGTCGGCACCGGCAGCGGCGACGACGAGCCGCCGCTGGTCCTGCTGGCCGCGGCGGAGAAGATCGACCAGTCGGTCGTCAGCGAGCTGCGGTCCACGCTGCTCGCGCACAAGGGCGAAACGCAGGTCCACCTCAAGCTGGTGGGGCGGAACCAGACGGTGTTCGCGCTCCACGACTACCCGGTGAAGGTCAGCTCGATGCTGATCGGCGAGCTCAAGGGCATCCGGGGCATCACCGCTTCGACGTGAGCCGCGACAAGGCGGGAGTCACGCGCACAACGCGCGCGGCTCCCGCCTTTCGTGTTTGCTGAACACGATGACCCACGAACCCGATCCCCGCCGCTGGAAAGCGCTTGCCGTCTCGCTGACGGCCGGGTTCATGGGCCTGCTCGACGTCAGCATCGTCAACGTCGCCCTCCCGTCGATGCAGGCGGGGCTGCACGCGAGCAGCGGCGGGATCCGCTGGGTCGTGTCCGGGTACGCGCTGGCGTTCGGCCTGGTCCTGGTCACCGGCGGGCGCCTCGGCGACGCGTTCGGCCGCCGGAACATGTTCCTCGGCGCCCTGGCCGCGTTCGTCGTCACCAGCGCGCTGGCCGGCGCGGCCCCGAACGAGACGACGCTGGTCATCGCCCGGCTCGCCCAGGGCGTCGCGGCGGGCATGCTGACCCCGCAGAACACCGGCCTGATCCAGGACCTCTTCCGCGGGGCCGAGCGCGGCCGCGCGTTCGGGATGTTCGGCGCGGTCGTCGGCATTTCGACCGCGGTCGGGCCGATCCTCGGCGGCGCCATCATCGCGGCCTTCGGCGCCCAGGACGGCTGGCGCTGGGTGTTCTACGTCAACGTCCCGATCGGCGTGCTCGCGTTCGCGCTGGCCCTGCGGCTGCTGCCGCGCAGCGAGAAGAAGCGGCTCAGGCTCCGGTCGGAGATCGACTTCGCCGGCATCGTGCTGCTGGCGATCGCGGTGCTCGGCGTGCTCCTGCCGGTCGTCGAATCCGACAACCACGGCCTCGCGCGGCTGTGGTGGCTGTTCCCCGTCGCCCTCGTCTTCGGCGCCGCCTTCGCGTGGTGGGAGCACCGGGTGTCCCGGCGCGGGCGGACGCCGCTGCTGGACACGCGGTTGTTCACCGGCACCCCGGGCTACGCCGCCGGCGCGGCGGTCGGCGCGCTCTACTTCTGCGGGTTCGCCGGGATCTGGCTGGTCTTCGCCATGTTCTTCCAGCAGGGGCTCGGCTACTCGCCCCTGCAGTCGGGGCTCTCGGTGACGCCGTTCGCGCTCGGCTCGGCGGTCTCCGCGGCCGTCGCCGGGCGGCTGGTGCCCCGCCTTGGCCGGTTGCTCACCGTGACCGGGCTGGCCGTGGTCGCCCTCGGCCTGCTGGTCGTCGCGCTGCTCGCCGAGCTGGTCCCGCCCGCGGCGTCCGGCTGGGCCTTCGCGCTTCCGCTGCTGTTCGCGGGTGTCGGCGGCGGGATGGTGATCTCGCCGAACACGACGTTGACGCTCGAATGCGTGCCGGTCCGGATGGCCGGCGTCGCGGGCGGCGCGTTGCAGACCGGGCAGCGGATCGGCACCGCGATCGGGACCGCGGTGCTCGCCTCGGTGTTCGGCGCGGTGGTCGGCGCCGGGCTCGCGTACCCGATCGCGCTGACCGTGGCGCTCTGCTGCGCGGCCGCCATGACGTGCGGCGCGCTGGCACTGGCGATCGCCGAGCTGCGGGCGCGCCGGCAACGCGCCTCGGTAGAGGAACGCGAGAAGCGGGAAGCCGAAACCTCGGCCGCGGACATCCAGCGAGGTTGAGAGACTACTTTCCGCAGATTCGCGATGCTCCATCCGGGTGACGAGCGCGCGAATTCTCTGGTGCTACGCAGAGCAACCGGGTAGATCTTATGGAGCCTTCACTGCGCGGCTTCGGCTACCGACAGTGGCAATCAGTCGGCCACCCGGGGATGGGGTGACCGGCTTGAGCGATCGAGGCGTCCGGAGTTCGAGGGAATGGACACACTCGGTCACCTTCCGTCCAGTGAGTCGTCGGCGTCCGCGGGGGACCGTCCGGCACTCGCGGAAGGGCTGCCCGCCGGTGCCGCCGGCGCGTGACGGCGCGGGCGGGCCCGGGTGAGGGGGAACCGGGCCCGCCCGTTCTTCGTGTCGCGGCTGGGCTCCGGCTCGTGATCATGCTGGGATGACGGCGTCCGAGAGACCCGAGCCCGGGGAGCACCGATGACCGAGCAGCCGTCACGGCCGGCGACCAGGGTGTGGCGCCGTCCCATGCGATCCCGTGACCGCGGCGAGCACCACCGCGTCGCGACGCCGCTGGAACTCCTGTTCGACCTCTGTTTCGTGGTCGCCGTCGGCCAGGCGGCCGCGCAGCTGCACCACGCCCTCGCCGAAGGTCATTTCGGCCACGGCGTCCTGTCCTTCGCGATGGTGTTCTTCGCGATCTGGTGGGGCTGGCTGAACTTCAGCTGGTTCGCCTCGGCGTTCGACACCGACGACGTGCCGTACCGGCTGGCGACGCTGGTGCAGATCGCCGGCGGCCTGACCGTGGCGGCGGCGGTGTCGAGCGCCTTCGAAGGCGACTTCCGGCTGATGGTCGCGGGCTACGTCCTGATGCGGCTGGCCCTGGTGGTCCAGTGGCTGCGCGCCGCGCGGGCCGACCGGGAGTGCCGGCCGTCCGCGCTGCGGTACGCGGCCGGCATCTCGGTGGTCCAGCTGCTGTGGGTCGCCTTCCTGTGGGTGCCGCACGGTGCCCAGCTGCCCGCGTTCGTCGTGTTCGCCGTCCTGGAGATGGCGGTGCCGGTGTGGGCGGAACGCCGGCACGGGACGACGTGGCACCCGCACCACATCGCCGAGCGGTACGGCCTGTTCACCCTGATCGTGCTCGGCGAGGTCATCCTCAGCGCGACGAACGCGCTCAAGGAGGGGACCGCCGAGCCGGGCCACCTCGGCGCGCTGATCTCGCTGGCCGCGGCCGCGCTCGTGCTGGTGTTCTCGATGTGGTGGCTGTACTTCGACCGCCCGGGCCACGCGCGGCTCGTCCGCCGCCCGACCATGTTCACGTCGATGAGCTGGGGCTACGGCCACTACTTCATCTTCGGTTCGGCCGCGGCGGTGGGCGCGGGGCTCGAGGTGGCGGTCGCCTACGACACGGGGACGCTGCACCTCGGCGGGGTGGCGGCGGCGCTGCCGACCACGGTGCCGGTCGCGGTGTTCCTGTTGAGCGTGTGGCTGCTGCACATCGGCCCGACCAACGAGTGCCGCCCGATCGCCATCGGCTTCCCGGTGACGGCGGTCCTCGTCCTGGCGGCGTCCTTCACACCGGCGCCCATCCACGTCACCGCGCTCCTGGCGGCCGCGCTCGTCGCGCTGACGGTCGTCGCGACGCACGGCGAGCCCCAGCCGGCGTGAGCGCCGATCGGTGCAGGTCAGCGGCCTGACGCGATAAAAGGGACCCCCCTGTGCGAGGGGGTTTCGGGGGCATGTAAAGTTCTCCAAGTCGCCAGGGAAACCGGGTGGCCGCCGGGAACACGAACCAAGCTCCCACAGTCGTGGTAGAGTGGGTGGTCCCGAACCAGGGTGGTATCCCTGGAACAAAGCTTGAAACAAAAGCCGAAGACCAAGGCGCTTCGCGGCGCGGCGGTCCGAAGTGTGTTGCTTGAGAACTCAACAGTGTGCTAGTGAACTAAGCCAGTAGAGCTTATATATGAAACCCCCTCGTCGGGGTTTCCTTTGAGAAGCAAGAAATTGCCTCGATTGAACTGTTCATTGTTGGAGAGTTTGATCCTGGCTCAGGACGAACGCTGGCGGCGTGCTTAACACATGCAAGTCGAACGCTGAAGCACCTTCGGGTGTGGATGAGTGGCGAACGGGTGAGTAACACGTGGGTAATCTGCCCTGCACTCTGGGATAAGCCTTGGAAACGAGGTCTAATACCGGATATCACAACTCTGGGCATCCAGGGTTGTTGAAAGTTCTGGCGGTGCAGGATGAACCCGCGGCCTATCAGCTTGTTGGTGGGGTAATGGCCTACCAAGGCGACGACGGGTAGCCGGCCTGAGAGGGTGACCGGCCACACTGGGACTGAGACACGGCCCAGACTCCTACGGGAGGCAGCAGTGGGGAATATTGCACAATGGGCGCAAGCCTGATGCAGCGACGCCGCGTGAGGGATGACGGCCTTCGGGTTGTAAACCTCTTTCGCCAGGGACGAAGCGCAAGTGACGGTACCTGGATAAGAAGCACCGGCTAACTACGTGCCAGCAGCCGCGGTAATACGTAGGGTGCGAGCGTTGTCCGGATTTATTGGGCGTAAAGAGCTCGTAGGCGGTTTGTCGCGTCGGCCGTGAAATCTCCACGCTTAACGTGGAGCGTGCGGTCGATACGGGCAGACTTGAGTTCGGTAGGGGAGACTGGAATTCCTGGTGTAGCGGTGAAATGCGCAGATATCAGGAGGAACACCGGTGGCGAAGGCGGGTCTCTGGGCCGATACTGACGCTGAGGAGCGAAAGCGTGGGGAGCGAACAGGATTAGATACCCTGGTAGTCCACGCTGTAAACGTTGGGCGCTAGGTGTGGGCGACATCCACGTTGTCCGTGCCGTAGCTAACGCATTAAGCGCCCCGCCTGGGGAGTACGGCCGCAAGGCTAAAACTCAAAGGAATTGACGGGGGCCCGCACAAGCGGCGGAGCATGTGGATTAATTCGATGCAACGCGAAGAACCTTACCTGGGCTTGACATGCGCCAGACATCCCCAGAGATGGGGCTTCCCTTGTGGTTGGTGTACAGGTGGTGCATGGCTGTCGTCAGCTCGTGTCGTGAGATGTTGGGTTAAGTCCCGCAACGAGCGCAACCCTTATCCTACGTTGCCAGCGCGT
>NZ_JAAGNB010001858.1:0-1371 GCF_010550475.1 Amycolatopsis sp. SID8362 | reverse complement strand
CACCGCGCGGCGGGCAAGCTGGGGAGCGCGGTGGGTTCGGCCCAGCGGGCCCAATCGTGGCTGGCGTCCTGCCCGGACGCCGCGACGCCGGCGCTGGCGCTGCTGGACACCCCGCTCGACCTGACGGTCCGCGAGCTGGAGATCGCCCGCCTGGTGGCGACCGGCCTGACGAGCCGCGCCGTCGCGGACCGCCTGGTGGTCTCGGTGCGAACGGTGGACAACGTGCTGCACGGCGTCTACGCGAAGCTGGGTATTTCGGGGCGGCGCGAACTGGCTTCGGTGGTGGGGCAGCCGGAGCCGGGGAGTAGCGCGGGCGACGGCCCGTAGGTAGGTGGAGGCCGCGGTCGTGGCCAAGCCGAGTAGCCCGCTACTCATGACCGCGGCGGCATCCGGTTCGAGACTGGATGACAACGGAGGGGCGCGGGCTTCACCGATCCGAATGTCAGGAGTGGACAGGATGACGACTTCATCGGGCGACGTTTTCCAGAACGAGCAGGGTTCCGGGGGCAGCCAGTTCAACGAGCAGGCTTCCGCGGGCGGCGGCGGGGATGTGTTCCAGAACGAGCAGGGCTCGGGGGGCGGCCAGTTCAACGAGCAGGCTTCGACGGGTGGTCGTGGGGACATCTTCCAGAACGAGCAGGGCTCGGGCGGCGGCCAGTTCAACGAGCAGGCTTCGACGGGTGGTCGTGGGGACATCTTCCAGAACGAGCAGGGTTCGGGTGGTCACGGGGGCGACCAGTTCAACGAGCAGGCCTCGACGGGCGGCCGCGGGGACATCTTCCAGAACGAGCAAGGCTCCGGCCGCGGCGGCAACCAGTTCAACGAGCAGGCGTCGGCCGGCCACGACGGTGACGTGTTCCAGAACGAGCAGGGCGCGGGCGGTTCCGGCGGCAACCAGTTCAACGAACAGGCCTCCACGGGCGGCGTCGGCAACATCTTCCAGAACGAGCAGGGTTCCGGTGGTCACGGGGGCGACCAGTTCAACGAGCAGGCTTCGACCGGCGGTCGCAGTGACGTGTTCCAGAACGAGCAGGGCTCGGGTGGTCACGGCGGCAGCCAGTTCAACGAGCAGGCTTCGACGGGTGGTCGTGGGGACATCTTCCAGAACGAGCAGGGTTCGGGTGGTCACGGGGGCGACCAGTTCAACGAGCAGGCCTCGACGGGCGGCCGCGGGGACATCTTCCAGAACGAGCAAGGCTCCGGCCGCGGCGGCAACCAGTTCAACGAGCAGGCGTCGGCCGGCCACGACGGTGACGTGTTCCAGAACGAGCAGGGCGCGGGCGGTTCCGGCGGCAACCAGTTCAACGAACAGGCCTCCACGGGCGGCGTCGGCAACATCTTCCAGAACGAGCAGGGTTCCGGTGGTCACGG
>NZ_JAAGNB010001800.1:0-879 GCF_010550475.1 Amycolatopsis sp. SID8362 | reverse complement strand
CCCGGCAGCGGGTTCCTCGAGCTGGCCCTGCGGGCCGGGCAGCAGCTCGGCTGCGACCTGGTCGAGGAGCTCACCGTCGAAGCTCCGCTGGTGCTGGGCGAGCGGGACGCCGTCGCGCTGCAGCTGCGCGTCGGCGAGCCGGACGAAACCGGGCGCCGCGAGGTCAGCGTCCACTCGCGGCTCGAAGACCGGCCCTGGATCCGCCACGCCGCCGGCGTGCTCGCGACGGGGGAGCACCTCGACCCCGCTGACCCCACCTGGCCGCCGCCCGGCGCCGAACCGCTGTCCCCGGGCTCCTGGCGGCTCGGCGACACCGTGTACGCCGAGGTCGCGCTCGACGCCGGGGCCGGTGGGTTCGGCCTGCACCCGGCGCTGCTCGAGGCCGTGTTGCGCGAAGCAGGTGACCTGCTCGGTTCCGGCGGTCTCGTCCCGGCCCGCTGGGACCGGGTGTCCCTGCACGCGAGCGGTGCCACGGCGTTGCGGGCGCGGCTGCGCGTGGTGGACGCCGAGACGGTGTCGATCGCGCTGGCCGACGCCGCCGGAACGCCGGTGGCCTCGATCGGCACCGTCACCCTGCGCCCACCGTCCGATGTGGACACCACGGCCGACTCGCTGTTCCGGCTCGACTGGACGCCGGTGGTGCTGCCCGGCACCGCGGCGGAGGTCACCGCGCTGACCGGCGACCTCGCGTCGCTCACCGACGTCCCCGCGGTGGTGACCGTCGCGCTCGCCGGCGACGGCGACGTCGTGCCCGCCGCCCACGAGCTGACCGCCCGGGCACTGGGGCTGGTCCAGGACTGGCTGGCCGACGACCGGTTCGCGAAGTCCCGCCTCGCCTTCCTCACCCGCGGCGCGGTCGGCGGCGCGGACGTCGCGGCG
>NZ_JAAGNB010001753.1:0-448 GCF_010550475.1 Amycolatopsis sp. SID8362 | reverse complement strand
AACTGGCCCGTCGCGCACCTCGCGCACCGGCTCGGGGACGAGAGCCGCCGCCTCGACGAGACCGGCGTCCGCACCAGTTTCGCGCTCGCCTTCGGCGCGCTGGACGACGCGGCGGCCCGCGCCTACCCGCTGCTGTCGCTGCTCGACGTGCCGGAGCTGTCGGTGCCCGTCGCGGGACGGCTGCTCGACGTCCCGGACCGCGAAGCCGAAGGGATGCTGGAACGGCTGACCGACGAGCACCTGCTCACCACGCCCGCGCCGGGCTGGTACCGGCTGCACGACCTGCTCCGGCTCTACGCCCGCGAGCACGCCGCACGGCTCACCGAAGGCGAACGCGCCGCCGCGATCACCCGCGTCGTCGAACTCTGCGCGGCCGTGGCGTGGCGGAGCATGGCGCTGGTTTCGGCGGCTTCGCACCGCCACGACTGGGCCGCCGGGCGCTGGGCGG
>NZ_JAAGNB010001698.1:0-540 GCF_010550475.1 Amycolatopsis sp. SID8362 | reverse complement strand
GCCGTGCACTGGGCCCACACCGCGCGGGCGCGCTACCCGGACGGCCAGCTGTACGTGAACCTGCGCGGGTTCGACGCCGACGACGAGCCGCTCACCCCGGCCGCCGCGCTCGCGCAGCTGCTGCGCACCCTCGGCGTCGACCTGCGGGACGTGCCGCCGGGCGTGGACGACCAGAGCAAGCTCTACCGCTCGCTGCTGGCCGACCGGCAGGCGCTCGTCGTGCTGGACAACGCCCGCGACGCCGCGCAGGTGCTGCCGCTGCTGCCGTCGTCGGGGCGGGTGCTGGTGACCAGCCGCCACCGCCTCGACGAGCTGGTCGCCCGCACCGGCGCGCGGTCGCTGGGGCTGGCTCAGCTGCGCGAAGACGACTCGCAGGCGCTGCTGTACGCGTTGCTCGGCGACCGGACCAGCGCCGAGCCCGAAGCCGCGGCCGAGCTGGCCCGGCTCTGCGGCCACCACCCGCTCGCGCTGCGGATCGCCGCGGCGAACACCGGCGTCGCCAGCATCGGCGAGCTGGTCGACGAGCTGCGCGGCGACCCG
>NZ_JAAGNB010001641.1:0-962 GCF_010550475.1 Amycolatopsis sp. SID8362 | reverse complement strand
GCGGTCGAGCGCCGGGCCGACCGGCCGCGCGGGCTGCCAGGTAACGCCGTCCGTGCTGACCTCGACCCGGCGGATCCGCCCGTGGCCCGACCACGACCGGCCGCGCAGCACCTGCCGCTGCCCGGCCGCGAGCGTCGCGCCCCACGGGAGCTCGAAGGCGCTCTTCACCACCTGTTCGGTGACGAGCGTGCCGTCCGCCGGGTAGTCCGGGCCCAGCAGCCGGTAGAACTGCGTGTTCCACGGCGACACCAGCGGCGTCGCCGAGACCTCGATCCGGCCGAGCCACTTGATCGACGCGATCCCGGCCCACGACGGCACCACGAGCCGCACCGGGAAACCGTGGTCGGGCGGCAGCGGCTGCCCGTTCATCTCGTAGGCCAGCAAGGTGTCCTGCAGCGCCTTGCCCACCGGCAGCGGCCGCCGCACCTTGCCGAGGTTCACCCCCGCCGCGACGTAATCGGGGTCGAGTCCCTCGGGCAGGACGTCGACGGCGTCCCGGGTCAGCCCGGCCCGCGCGAGCACCGTCGCGAGCCGGACGCCGCGCCAGCGCGCCACCCCGACCGCGCCCAGCTTCCACGCCGTCCCGCTGACGGTCTGGCCCTGCTGGCTGCCGAAGAAGCTGCGGCCGTTGCCGGTGCATTCGACGAACGCGGTGATCGTTTCCGACGGCAGCGCGCGCAGCTCGCGGTAGGACAGCTCGACCGGCGCCTCGGCCGTCGGCGCGCCGCGCAGGCCCGAGCCGAACAGCTTCAGCCGCCAGGTCGCGGCGTCGAGCACGGGTGTCGAGGTGTGGTCGCGGACGAAGAACCGGTCGACCGGGGTGAGGTAGCCCTGGTCGCGCATCGATTCCCAGCGCATCTCGGCGTTGCTGCCGTAGACGTCGAACAGCTCCGGCGGCAACGGCTTCACGATCGGCCCGCTCGCCGCGGCGGCCACCCCCGGCCCGGCCGTGCCGACGGCCA
>NZ_JAAGNB010001593.1:0-475 GCF_010550475.1 Amycolatopsis sp. SID8362 | reverse complement strand
GCTCGACGAGCCGACGGCACACCTCGACGAAGCCACCGCCCGCCTGGTCCTCGACGCGGTCCAGCGCGCGGTCGACAACGGCGCCGCGGCCGTCATCGCGGCCCACGAGCGCACGGCCGCAGTCGACGTGGCTCCCGACCCCGCCCCGGCTCCTGAAACGTCCACAAAGGACGCTGTTGCCGCGCCGGTCGGCTGGCGCGCGCTCCTCGACGGCCGCCTGTTCGGCGGCGCCGTGCTGGGCGCGGTGGCGCTGCTGGCCGGGGTCGCCCTGACCGCGACGTCGGGCTGGCTCATCGCCAAGGCCTCGCAGCAGCCTCCGATCCTGACCCTGACGGTCGCGGTCGTCGGCGTCCGCGCCTTCGGACTCGGCCGCGCCGGGCTGCGCTACGTCGAACGCCTGGTCACCCACGACGCCGCGTTCCGCATCGCCGGCCGGCTCCGGGTGCGGGTCTGGAACGCCCTGGTCCGGCTCGGC
>NZ_JAAGNB010001548.1:0-329 GCF_010550475.1 Amycolatopsis sp. SID8362 | reverse complement strand
CGTCGAACAGCGCGGGGTGGAGCCCGTAGGCGGCGCATTCGGTGACGCGGTCTTCGCCGTCGCCGGGGAACACGGCCTCGACGAAGACCTCGTCGCCGAGCTGGTAGGCGGCCGTCAGGCCCTGGAACGCCGGGCCGTAGCCGTGCCCGGAGTCCGCGAGGTCGGCGTAGAAACCGTTCAGGTCAAGGGGTTCGGCGCCCGCCGGCGGCCAGGCCGCGGCATCGAACTCCGGCTGCTTCGGCTCGTCGGGGCCGAGCACGCCGGTGGCGTGCCGCTCCCAGGACGTGGCGCCGTCGGGCTGCGAGTACACCGCGACGCTCCGCCGCTGC
>NZ_JAAGNB010001500.1:0-947 GCF_010550475.1 Amycolatopsis sp. SID8362 | reverse complement strand
TTCGACTCGCTGACCGCGGTGGAGCTGCGCAAGCGCCTCGCCGCCGCCACCGGCCTGACCCTGCCGAGCACCCTGGTCTTCGACTACCCGAGCCCGCACGCGCTGGCGGCGTTCCTCGGCGGCCTGCTCGACGGGACCGGCGGCGCCGTGCGCGGCCCGGTCGCCACCACCGGCGGCGGCCACGACGAGCCGATCGCCATCATCGGCATGAGCTGCCGGTTCCCCGGTGGCGTCGCGACCCCGGAGGAGTTCTGGGAGCTGGCGCTGGCCGGCACCGACGCCATCACGTCCTTCCCGCCCGGGCGCGGCTGGGACGCCGACGCCCTGTACGACCCCGACCCCGACCGCGGCGGCAAGACCTACTCCACCGCGGGCGGCTTCCTCGGCGACGCGGGCGAATTCGACCCCGGCTTCTTCGGGATCTCGCCGCGCGAGGCGTTGTCGATGGACCCGCAGCAGCGGTTGCTGCTGGAGACGTCGTGGGAGGCGTTCGAGCGGGCCGGGATCGACCCCGCGGCCGTGCGCGGCAGCCTGACCGGAACGTTCATCGGGTCGAGCTACCAGGACTACGGCACCGACGTCGCGGACGGCGCCGAGGGCCACCTGGTCACCGGCACCATCCCCAGCATCCTGTCCGGGCGGCTGGCGTACCTGTTCGGCCTCGAAGGCCCGGCCGTCACGGTCGACACCGCGTGCTCCTCCTCGCTGGTCGCGCTGCACCTGGCGTGCCAGTCGCTGCGGTCGGGGGAGAGCTCGCTCGCCCTCGCCGGCGGTGCGACGGTGATGGCGAGCCCCGACCCGTTCGTCGCGTTCAGCCGCCAGCGGGCACTGGCCCGCGACGGCCGCTGCAAGGCCTTCTCCGACGCCGCCGACGGCATGACGCTGGCCGAGGGCATCGGACTCCTGCTGGTGGAACGGCTGTCCGACGCGCGGCGCAACGGCCACGA
>NZ_JAAGNB010000136.1:0-7806 GCF_010550475.1 Amycolatopsis sp. SID8362 | reverse complement strand
GGCAGCGCTGGGCGCGTCACGGCGCTCGGGCGCGGCCCCGGAACCGGTGCACGACAGCGCGTTCTTCCGGCTGCGGCTGGGCCGCGCCGACGTCGCCGGCCTGCTGCGCACGCAGCCACCCGAGCCGGACTTCCCCGCGCGCAGCAGCCGAGTCGCCCGCCTGGGCACCCGCCTGCTGGCCGGCCGGCTGGGCTCGACGTTCCTGGTGTCGAACCTCGGCCTGGTGTCCACCGCGGACACCGTGCGCTCATTGGCGTTCTACCCGGCCGCGAGCGGCCGCTCCGGCGTGGCGTTCGGCGCCGCGACCACCGGCGGTACCACGACCGTGACGGTCCGGGCCCGCCGTCGAGACTTCGACGCCCCGGCCGCGGTCCGGCTGCTGGCCGAGTTCGGCGACGCGGTACGGGACCAGGCCGCGCGGCACCGACGTGAATGACTCATTCATGTCGTCAGACGACATGAATGAGTCATTCACGTCATCGGGGCTGGGCGAGTTCCGGGGCGCCGGCCAGCACCCGCGGCCGGGGCGCGTCCCGGCCGGAGACTTCCCGCACCAGTGAAGCGAACTCGGCCGCGCTGCGCTCCCAGCTGAACGTCCCGGCCCGCTCCGCGCCGGCCAGGCCCATCTCCGCGCGTCGCAGGCCGTCCGCGAGCAGGCCGTCGACCTGCGCGGTGAAGTGGTCGAAGTCGTCGGCCAGCAGGCCGGTGCGGCCCTCCACAATGGATTCGGCGACGCCGCCGGCGGCGCGGTAGGCGACCGACGGCACGCCGTGCGCCGCGGCCTCCATGATGACGATGCCCCAGCCCTCCTTGACCGACGGGCACAGGTGCAACCAGGAGCGCGCGAGGATCTCGTGCTTGGCCCGTTCGTCGACCCAGCCGTGCAGCACCACGCGGTCGGTGACGCCCCGGGACGCCGCGTGCGCGCGCAGCACCTCGTCCCACGGGCCCTGGCCGACCACCTCCAGCCGCAGGGACGGCCAGCGCCCGGCGAGCCGCGCGACGACGTCGATGGCGTGCTCGATCCGCTTGTGCGGCACCAGCCTGCTCACCGCGACCAGGGTCGGCTCGGGCGCCCGGCCGGACTCGCACGCCGGGGGCGCGTCCAGCCCGTTCGGCACCACCGCGACGCGGTCCGGCTCGACGCCGAGGCCGGCCAGTTCGCCCTTGGTGACCTCGGAAACCGTGACGTAGCGGCACTTGCGGAACAGCCACGGCGCCAGCCGCGACTCGATCCACCAGCCCGCCCGGCCCAGCGCCTCGCCGAGCGCGCTGATCCACTGTTCCTTGTGGACGTGGTGCACGAGCACCAGCACGGGGCAGCCGGCCACCAGCCGGGCGAAGAACGGCATGCCGTTCTGCACGTCGACGACGAGATCGGCGCGGGCGCGGCGGATCGCGCGCAACGCGTGCGCGTACACGCCGAACTTCCCGCCGCGGCGCCGGTAGCGGACCCCGTCGCGCCATTCGCCCGCAGTCGCGCCCGGGTAGGCCGCGCACTGGATTTCGACCCGGTACCCCGCTCTCGCGAGCCCTTCGGCCATCCGCTCGACGTACCGCTCCGACCCGCCGCCTTCGGGGTGGCCGGTGTCGCGCCAGTTGACGAGGAGCACGCGAGGACGTTCCATCGGGTTATCCCAACTGTAGCGACGGTGCTAGGTTACTGGTGCGTACACAGTAGATGAACGTATTCGGGAAAGCGACGGTTCAATGGTAGGTAATCCGGTGCTCTCCGCGACGGCGCGGCCCCACCGCGCCACGCTCGGCCGTTCCGTGACGCTGTTCCGGGCGTTCCTCACCGAGCAGACCGACCCCGACGGCTTCTATTCCACGCTCGCCGCCGACTCTGTCCGGCAATTGGCGTCCCACACGCCGCTTTCCGGGCGCACGGTGCTCGACGTCGGCGGTGGCCCCGGCTATTTCTCCGACGCCTTCCGCGCGGCCGGCGCGGTCTACCTCGGCCTCGACCCGGACGTCGGCGAGCTGTCCGCGCGCGGCGAGCCGGGGGAGAACATGATCCGCGCCAGCGGCACGGAACTGCCGGTGCGCACCGGATCCGTGGACGTCTGCTACTCCTCCAACGTGCTGGAGCACGTCGCCGAGCCGTGGGTGATGCTCGACGAGATGTGCCGCGTGACCAAACCCGGCGGCACGGTCTTCGCGTCGTTCACCCCGTGGTATTCACCGTGGGGCGGCCACGAGACCGCGCCGTGGCATTTCCTCGGCGGGTACTACGCCCGGCAGCGTTATGCCCGGAAACTCGGGAAGCAGCCCAAGAACAAATTCGGGGAAAGCCTGTTCCCGGTTTCCGTCGGCGCCGCGCTTCGCTGGGCGAAAACGACGCCGCTGGCCGATCTGGTGGCCGGGTACCCGCGCTACCACCCGGGCTGGGCGATGGGGATCGTGCGGATTCCCGGCCTCCGCGAAATCGCGTCGTGGAATCTGGTGCTCGTGCTGAAGAAGCGTTAGGTGCGGGCGAAGGCCACCTGACGCCGCCGCGGCGCGGGTGGCTCGGCCGGGCGGCGGCGGACCAGCAGGACGATCGCGACGACGATCAGCACGCCGCCACCGATCCCCAGCCAGAGCGGGCCGGTGCTCGAGAGGAACTCCAGCCTGCCCTTGTTCGCGTTCACCTGGTCCACCATCTGCGAGATGGTCTTCCCGTTGTAGGCCAAGGTTCCGTCGAAGACGACGGTCGGGGTCGTGGTCCCGGTGCGCAGCTCCTGGTGCTGCTGTTGCTGCTGCTTCACCTGGATCCCGGTGACCGGCTCGACCCACATCGTGTTGACGCCGCGGTAGTAGAGCTCGGCGTCGGCGGTCGGCTGGGTGGAGCCGACGAGCGAACCGGGCACCTCCTTCGTCGCGATCTTCGTGTCCGGGATGTCCTGGACGTACTTGTAGGTCTCGATCCCGTTCACCGTCTCGGTGCCGGTGTACCGCGCGGTGACGGCCGCGCCGGTGTTGTCGTCGTAGACCTGGTAGTCCTTCTGCTCGGTGCCGAACGGGAACTTGAAGTTCAGCCCGGGCTGCGCCTTGTAGTCGTTGGTCTCCGCCGGCGTCTCGCCGTCCTTGTCCGCCTTGTCCTTGAGCTCGACGACGTAGCTGCTCTTGGCGTCGCACGGCGGATCGGTTTCCCCGCGCGGGTCGTAGCCTTCCCCGGTGCGCCGGTCGAAGCAGACCTGCCGCTTGCTCGCGCTGACCACGGTGTCGTCGGCGTCGTCCTTGACCCGCACGGCGAGCAGCCAGACCGCGTAATCGGTGTCCTGGCGCATCTCCGGCGCGGCGAAGTTCGCCTGCACGTGGGCGACCGCGGTCAGCTTGGCGTTCTCGCGGATCTCGGTGACCGGGCCCTGCCCTTTGTCGGTGACGGCGAGGACCTTGCTCGCGGTGCCCTCGAGCACCGACGTCGAATCCTGGTCCAGCGGCACTTTGGCGAGCTTCGGGTAGACGTAGGCCGGCAGGAGCACCGCACCGGCGACCGCGAACACCCCCAGTGCCAGCAAGATCAGGCCGAAAGCTCGTCGCAACGGTCCTCCAGGGTCGTACTCCGGACACAAATTACCCGGCGGTAATCAGTGCACGGATAGTGGCCCGCGCCACGTCGCGCGTCAAAGTGTGACCGGCGGTCACAGCTACGGCGTGCCACCGGAAGGTCGCATGCGCGCCGCCGTTCGGACCAAGCGACCAAACAAGTTTGTTCCCGGGCACAACGGGCACGGCCCCACCATCGGACGATCCGTATCCGCCGCGCCGTAGTGCAGAGGAGAACTTCCCTGTTGTCGCAGGACCCTTCGCTGGTCGCCATCGCGGCCACCGCGCGCTGGCGGGCCCGGATCGTGGCGGCGGCCGCGAGCGCGGGCATCACCATCACCGACCCGCTGGCCGGCGTGCCGGGCATCCACGTGCTCAGGTGTGCCCCCGGCGACCTCGCCGTCCTCGTTCCCAGGCTGGGCGCGGAACCCTCCCGCGCGGCGATCGGCGCGCATTCGGACTCGATCGCCGACCGCGAACTGCGCGACGCGGTGGCCGACGTCGCGGCCCTGCTTTCGTTGCACGGCAACGTGGTCCTCGACCTCGACGCGGGCCGCCGCGACGGCCCGCGACCCGACGTGGTCGTCTCGGCCGCCACCGACCGTCCCCAGTGGACGGAGCCGGCGGTGGCGCTCCCGGTGGGCACGGACCGGCGCGGGGGTCCGCTCACGGTGGAGCTCACCGCCGGTCCGGGCTTCGAGGGCACGCTGCTGGAACTGGCGCGCCTGGTCGAGGTGGACGCGGCTTAGGCCGGCGCGTAGACCAGTTCGAGGATCCCGGACGGGAAAGCGGTGCTCTTCACCAGGCGCAGCTTCACGGCCTCGGGCAGTTCCGGGAACAGCGCGGCACCCTTGCCCGTGACGGCGGGCAGCACCCACAGCCGGTATTCGTCGACCACGCCGAGCTTGATCAGCGAGTGCAGGAACGAGGTACCCCCGGTGGCGACGAGGTCCTTGCCGGGCTCGGCCTTGAGCTTGGCGATCTCGGCCGCCGTGTCGCCACTGGCGATGCGGGTTTCCGGCCAGTCTTCGGCCGAGGTCAGCGTGCGGGAGAACACGACCTTGGGGATCTCGTTCATCGCCTTGGCGGACGGGTGGTCGCTGGTCGGCCAGTACCCGGCCATGATCTCGTAGGTGGTGCGGCCCATGAGGAAGGCGCCGGCGTCCCAGAGCCGGTTGACGAAGTACTCCTCCTGCTCGGGGTCGTCGATGCTCATCATGACGTCCCGGATCCCGTTGTCCCCGTCGGCGCTCTTGCCGTCGAGGGAGACGTAGAAACCCAGAATCAGCTTCCGCATGGCCCTGCCTCCGTGTGGTCCGTCGCTGCGTCGAGCACACCATCGCACCGACAAGTGCAGGAGTCAAGACAAAAAAGATTGTCGGTCAGAGTTCGTCTTCCACCCACTCCAGCAGGTCGCCGGGCTGGCAGCCGAGGACCCGGCACATCGCTTCCAGCGTGCTGAATCGCACCGCCTTCGCGCGCCCGTTCTTCAGCACCGCCACGTTCGCCGGGGTCAGGCCGACCTTCTCGGCGAACTCGCCGACGCTCATCTTCCGCTTGGCCAGTTCGACATCGATGCGCACGACGATCGGCATCAGATGACCGCTTCCATGTCGGACTGCAGCGTGGTGGCCCGCCGCAGCAGGGCTCGCATGACGACCAGGAGCAGGCCGAACACCGTGATCGCCACCGTCACCAGGAACAGCACCATCGGCATGCCCGGGTCGTCCGCGTTGAAGCCGACGAACAGCAGCATGCCGACGAAGACCAGCCACGCCGCGGCCACCGCCCAGACGATCACGTCGACCCACTTCAGGGACGCCGGCGTGAAGATCCGGTCGTTCTTGACCAGCGTCAGCAACTTCCACGTCGCGACCAGCACGACCTCGACGCACAGCACGAGGAACACCGCGATGGCGGTCAGCGGCCAGCGCAGGTTCGCGTCGTTCGGGTTCTGCGACGTCGTGTAGGCGATCCCGCCCGGCAGCGACAGCGTCTGGAACACGACGAGGACGCCGAAGAGCAGCACCAAAAAGACTCTGAGCGCGCGCACGGCCCACTTCTCGGGAATCATGGCGCCGACTATCGCTCGATATCTATCGAAAGTCAATAGGTCAGTCGAGCTCCGGGTCCAGTCGCACCGACTCGAGCGCGACGTACAGCTCGCCGACGTCGACCGGGTCGGTGAGGTCGCGCTTGGTCAGTTCCTGCACGCGCCGCAGGCGGTAGCGGACCGTGTTGGGGTGCACGAACAGCCGGTCCGCGGCCTCCTTTGCGGAGCCGTGGCCGGCGAACCACGCGAGCAGCGTGTCGAGCAGGACCTTGCGTTCCGCGCCGGGCAGGGCGAGCACCCCGGACAGCGCGGAGCGGACGACGTCGCGGGCCATCCCCGGCGCCGCGGCCACCAGCGTCGTCACCGGCGAATCGCCGAACACCACCACGCCCGCGGTCGCCGACGGCAGCGAGCGGCGGGCGATCCGGGCGCGGTGCAGCGCGTCCGGGACGTCGGGGAACCCGCTGAACGGACGGCTCATCCCGGCCGCCACCGGCAGCGAGCCCAGCACTTCGCGCAGCCGCCGGACGTCCTCGATCCGGTCGATCGCGACCAGGCCCGCCTCGCCGCCGGGCCGCCACGCCGACCGCCAGCGGCGGGCCCGCAGCAGCGCTTCGACGGAGTCCTGCTCCTCCGGCTCGACGCGTTCGGTGACCACCGCGACGAACATCCCCGCGGTCGGCAGGCCCAGTTCGCGCGCGGCCGCCTCCATCTCGGCCTGGCTCGCGAGCCGCCCGCGCAGCAGGTCGTCCAGCAGCCGCGCGTTCGCGTGCGACGGCTCGGCCGCGACTTCTTCGTACGCCGTGGTCAGCGCGTCGGAGTAGAGGTCGATCGCCTTCCAGACGTAGGAGTTGATCTCGATCGTCCGGGTCGGGTTGAGGAACTCCGGGCCGGCGAGTTCGAGCAGCGCTTCGTAGACGAAGGTGCCGCCGATCCGGAACGCGCGCAGCACCGCCGGCAGCGGGATGCCCTGGCGCGCCTGGACGAGCCCGGTCTTGCGGGCGGCGTCGAGGGCGAGGCCGCGGCCTTCGACCAGCGCGGTCAGCGCCCGTTCGAGGTTGGCCCGGCAGACCTGGCGCAGTTCGCCGGGCGCGACGTCCTCGACCTGGCGGTAGAACTCGTCTTCCTCGCTGAGCAGGCGGGCGAGCCGATCGGCGAACTCCGGCAGCCTGGCCAGCATTTCGCGGACGAGCTCACGGTGCTCCCGCGGTACCGGCCTGGCCAGAGCTTCGATGCCCATTCCTCACTTTAGCTCGGGTCCCCGGCTCGGGACATGCACGAACTTGAGCAAAATTCATATCCGCCGGGTGATCGTGCTCGTGAGGCCTTGACGAACTCAGGCCGGTTTGCGCGCGGTCAGGTAGAGCTGCGGCTCGGCTCCGGCGCCGGGGTGGTCGGGGACGAACTCGGCCTGGTCCTCGCGGATGATCTCCAGGCCGGCGTCCCGCAGCCGCTCGGCGAGCGCCTCGGCGGTGAAGCTGCTGGCGCGGATCGGGTGTCCCATGAAGACGAAGTCGACCTCGTCGACGTCGGCGGGCACGGTGGCGAACAGCAGCAGGCCGCCCGGCTTCAGCCACGTCGCCAGCCTGCCGATCATCGTTTCCTGGTCGGTCCGGGGGAGCTGCAGCATCGAGAACAACGCCGTGATCGCGTCCCAGGTGCCGGGTTCGAAGGACAGCTCAAGCATGTCGCCGAGCTCGAACCGGGCGGCGGGGACCTGGGTGCGCGCGAGCTCGACCATCTTCGGCGCGACGTCGTACCCGGTGACGTCGTGGCCGGCCGCGACCAGGAGCTCCGCGGTGGGTCGGCCGGTGCCCGCGCCGAGGTCGAGCACCTTCGCCTCCGGGGGCAGGTCCGCGAGGAGGTCGGTGATCGCCGCGCGCCGGGCGGTCGCGGTGCGGAACGCGGTTTCGTAGTCCTGGCCGAGCGCGTCGAAGACTTCGGCGGCGGATTCGGGACGAGTCATGCCTGAACTCTGCCAGATGAAACCGT
This sequence comes from Amycolatopsis sp. SID8362, assembly GCF_010550475.1. Classification (NCBI taxonomy): domain Bacteria; kingdom Bacillati; phylum Actinomycetota; class Actinomycetes; order Pseudonocardiales; family Pseudonocardiaceae; genus Amycolatopsis; species Amycolatopsis sp. SID8362. The sequence goes on along the minus strand of NZ_JAAGNB010000136.1, from coordinate 230 downwards.
CCGCAAGGAGTCGACTTCTTCTTGCAAGTTCCGGGCAAACTCTTGTCTGATGTGCGAGCGTCGCCTAATCTTCCGCCGCAGTCCCTCCGGCGAAACGAGGCCCTGGATGTCGCGACGCACCTTCGGAGCCGCGCTCGTCGCGGTCACGGCGCTCGTCTCGGTGGCGACACCGGCGGCCGCCGCCGACCGGCCGGTCGTGACGCGGGCCGCGCTCGACCCCGCGCTGGTCG
>NZ_JAAGNB010001454.1:0-453 GCF_010550475.1 Amycolatopsis sp. SID8362 | reverse complement strand
ACGCCGTGAGCACCCGGGGCTCCAGCTGGGCGGCGTCGGCCACCACCAGCTTCCAGTCCGGGTCCGCCCGGACGCACGTGCGCAGCACCTTCGGGATCTGCAGCGCCCCGCCGCCGCGGCTGGCCCAGCGCCCGGACACCACCCCGCCCACGACGTAGTGCGGGCGGAACCGCCCGCCGTCGACCCACTCCTCGAGCCACGCCCACCCGTTCGCCGTGAACAGCCGCGAGAGCTCCTTGTACTCCAGCAGCGGCCCGACGGCCGGGTGGTCGATCCCCTTCAGCAGGTACTTCCGCGCCGCCGGCACCTCGATCCCGGCCCGCGCCAGCGCGCGGACCACGCTCGGCGGCGAGTCCGGGTTCACCGGCCGCCCGCCGAACGCCTCGCTGATCTTCGCCGCCAGCTCCACCAGCGCCTTCGGCCGCTCGCCGGGGCGCACCCGCGGGCCGAGCC
>NZ_JAAGNB010001402.1:0-1341 GCF_010550475.1 Amycolatopsis sp. SID8362 | reverse complement strand
GCCGACGCCTTCGGCCCAGCCGGTGCCGTCGGCGGCGTCGGAGAACGCCTTGCAGCGCCCGTCCGGCGCGAGGCCGCCCTGGCGGCTGAACTCCAGCAGCGAGCCGGGCGTGGCCATCACGTTGACGCCGCCGGCCAGCGCGAGCGAGCACTCCCCCGCCCGCAGGGCCTGGGTGGCCAGGTGCACGGCGACGAGCGACGACGAGCACGCCGTGTCGATGGTGACCGCCGGCCCCTCCAGGCCGAGGGTGTAGGACAGCCGCCCGGACAGGGCGCTCGCGGCGATCCCGGTGCCGACGCTGCCGTCGGCGTCGGCCAGCGACCGCACCATGAGGTAGGCGTAGTCCTGGCCGTTGGTGCCGGTGAACACGCCGGTTTGGCTGCCCCGCAGGGATACCGGGTCGAGGCCCGCCCGCTCCAGCGCCTCCCACGAGGTCTCCAGCAGCAGCCGCTGCTGGGGGTCCATCGACACCGCCTCGCGCGGGGAGATGCCGAAGAAGCCCGGGTCGAACTCGGCCAGCCCGTCGAGGAACCCGCCGGCCTGGCTGACCGTCGTCCCGCGCTCGTCGGTGCCGGCGCCGGCCAGTGCGGCGAGGTCCCACCCCCGGTCGGCGGGGAAGCCGGAGATCGCGTCCCCGCCGCCGGCCACCAGGTCCCACAACGCTTCCGGCGTCCGCACGCCGCCGGGGAACCGGCAGCTCATCGCCACGATCGCGATCGGCTCGGTCGCCGCCGAAACCAGGTTCTGGTTCTGGCGGCGCAGCCGCTCGGCTTCCTTCATGGAAGCGCGGAGCGCCTCGACAACCCGTTCGCTGGGGGACGACATGTTCAACTCCGTGGGGTCGCGGGGGTCGCGGGGATCACTGCGTCTTGCCGTCGAGCGCCGCCTGCACCAGGTCGTCGACCGTCATCGCGTCGATCGAGTCGCCGGCTTCCTCGTCGGTGGCCGTCGCTGCCGGCCCCCGGCCCGCGAGCTGCAGCAGCGGTTCCAGCACACCGATCTCCCTCAGCTGCGCGAGCGGCACCGACGCGAGCAGCGCGCGGATTTCGAGGTCTTCCCCGGCTTCGCCGCCCCCTTCGGCCGGCACCAGCTGCGCCAGCAGGTTCTCCGCGAGCGCCCGCGGGGTCGGGTGGTCGAAGACCAGCGTGGCCGGCAGGCTCAGCCCGGTCGCTTCGGTGAGCTGGTTGCGCAGCTCGACCGCGCTGAGCGAGTCGAAGCCGAGGTCGGTGAACGCGCGGTCGGCGCCGACGGCGTCCTGGCTCGCGTGGCCCAGCACCGCGGCGATCCGGGTGCGGACCACCTCCAGGGCGACCTTGCCGCGCTCGGCCGGGGGCAGGCCCG
>NZ_JAAGNB010001356.1:0-240 GCF_010550475.1 Amycolatopsis sp. SID8362 | reverse complement strand
CGCCGAGCGCGGTTGCCACCTGCCGCAGCTCACGGGCCTCCGCGGCGGTCACCACGCCGTCCCGTTCCGCGACTTCGCGCAGCGCCACCACGAACCGCTCGTGCGTCGAGCGCACGCGGTCGGCGGGCCACCCGGCTTCGGCCGCCAGCTCGGCCAGCGCCGACACCTCGTCCGGCGAAAGGTGCCGGTCGGCGACGACGCCGGCGAGCAGGTCCAGGTAGGCGTCGCCGCCCGCGCCGA
>NZ_JAAGNB010001303.1:0-709 GCF_010550475.1 Amycolatopsis sp. SID8362 | reverse complement strand
GACCGGGGCCTGCGTGAGCCGGGTACAGCGGCTGGCCTGGCTGCTGCGCGACGGCCGCGTGGTCCGCGGCCCGGTCCCGGCCGGGTTCGGCCCACCCGATCAGGCGACGCCCGCCGGGTCGTTCCACGTCGTGTGGAAGGACCGCGAGCACCGCAGCCGCGACTACGGCACCGACATGCCCAACTCGGTGTTCTTCGCGGCCGGCGGCATCGCCTTCCACGCGGGACCGCTCGACGCGCCTTCGCACGGCTGCGTGCACCTCACCGACGTCGATTCGGCGGCGTTCTTCGACGGCCTGAACGTCGGGGACGCGGTGGAGGTCCGGTAGTCTCCGTCCCCGGTGGACACTTCATCCGTCATCTCCCGCTTGCGCGCCGCCGGCTGTGTGTTCGCCGAAGACGAGGCCGCGCTGCTCGTCGACGCCGCGACGACGGCCGCCGAGCTCGAGTCGCTCGTCGCGCGCCGGGTCGCCGGCCTGCCGCTGGAACACCTGCTCGGCTGGGCGGAATTCCACGGCCTGCGCGTCCGCGTGCGGCCCGGCGTGTTCGTCCCCCGGCACCGCACCGGGTTCCTGGTCGACGTCGCCGTCTCGCTCGCCCCGCCGGACCCGGTGGTGCTCGACCTCTGCTGCGGATCGGGGGCGCTCGGCGCGGCGTTCACGGCGGCGCGGCGACCGCGTGAGCTGCACGCGGCGGACGTCGAGCCCGCC
>NZ_JAAGNB010001250.1:0-543 GCF_010550475.1 Amycolatopsis sp. SID8362 | reverse complement strand
AGCTGGCCACGGGCCTGGGCGCGCGCGGGGTGCTGGTGCGCGCGCTGCGGCCGTTGAGCGAGCTGCTCGGCGAGACCGGGAAGCAGGCAGAGGCGGCGGACGTGCTGCGCGACGGGCTCATCGCGCTGGGCGCGGAAACCGACTGACCTCGTTTTCCCGGTGATCGAGATCATCCGGCGTTCGGATGGTGTCGGGGACAGTCCCTACGAAAGTCGTTCCGGTGCGGATCGCGCGGCGAATCCCCAGCACCGGCGGGGTTTGTACGAATTGACCGGTGAATCCGTAACGAGGTGTTGGTCCGTTCGGCGCATTGACGCCCGGAACCGCTGATCCTTTACTCGGATGCGTCCGGACGCATAGCTCCTGTTGGTCCCCGGGACACGTCCCTCTTTTCCTTCACCGCACCCATTCTTCGTGGAAGGAAGACCTCGATGACCCATCGTGGGTTCAGAACGGGCTTGGCGGCCGCCGCCGGGTTCGCCATGACGCTCGCGCTGCCGGTGACCCCGGCGAGCGCGGCTCCCCAAGCACAGCCCGCTGCGC
>NZ_JAAGNB010001195.1:0-710 GCF_010550475.1 Amycolatopsis sp. SID8362 | reverse complement strand
GCCTGCCGGGTCGCCAGGGCGTCCGGCGGCGGCGCGGGCGTGCCCGAGCGCCCGCACCGTCGGGGTGTAGGAGGAGATCACGCGGTCCAGAACGGTGCGGCCGGGCCGGCCGGCGGCGTGCAGCGGCAGCGACGTCAACGGCCCGCCGGGCGACCACCACACGCGGGCGCCGTCGCGGTCGAGCCGGTCGAGCACCGGAGCGGTGACGGTGGTGTCCAACCAGGTCAGGACGTCGGCGAGCACCCGGCCGCCCTCGTGCTCACGGCCCGGTTCGTGGGCGGCTTCGAGCGCGTCGGCGAACCGGTCGGCGTGGTCGGCGGCGTCGTCGAAGGTCAGTTCCCGCAACGGGATCGCGGTCAGCGTGCGGCCGGCGAGCACCAGCGCGTCGCACCGGATCTCGCTCACGTTGACCACGACGACCGGCCCCGGGCCGGCCCACTCGTGCACCTGATCGAGCGTCGGCGGCAGCAGGAACCGCGCGAAGCCGGACAGGGCGCGGATTTCCGAGAGCAGGTCTTCGCGTTTCCGCGCCGTCGCGTGCCGCTGGTCGCTGCCGGAGGCGGCGACGTCGAGCGTCGCCAGCGCCCGGTCCAGTTCCGCGAGCCGGGTGGCCGCGTGCGGCGCCCGGCGGCGCAGTTCGCCGAGGTCGCTCCGGGTGTCGAGGGTCTGGCCGAGCAGGACGCCGCGGCCCTGTTCCAGCCAGCACACGG
>NZ_JAAGNB010001146.1:0-6863 GCF_010550475.1 Amycolatopsis sp. SID8362 | reverse complement strand
GACCCGCGGGACCGACGGCGCGACCCGGTCGAGCACCGCGGCCGCCTTCGCCGCGGTCCAGGCGTCGGCCGCCGCGCCGGCCAGCACCAGGACGTCGGCGAACTCGGCCTGCGAGAGCGCCACCTGGGCGACCGTGCGCTCGTCCTCCGGGCTGGCCTGCAGGTTCCGCTCGGCCAGGAGGTCGTCGCCGGTGGCGTCGGCGAGGAACGTCGCGCAGTCGACGACGGTGAACACCGCCCGCAATTCGACGTCGTCGCTGACCGGGTGGTCGCCGACCAGGACGTTGCGGATCGCCCAGCTGACCGGCTCCGGCTCCATCGCCTCGTCGAGCCGGACGACGATCCGGCGCACCTGCGGCAGCCGGGCGAGGTGGCGCAGCAGCGGCAGCAGGTCCTCGCGCAGCGTGCAGGACACGCAGCCGTGGGCCAGCTCGAGGACGGTCAGCTGGTCGCGCTGCTCCAGCCGCAGCCGGCGGCGGACGACGCCGGAGTGGATCTCGCGCAGGTCGTGGTGGACGACGGCCGTGCCGGGCCCGGCCACGCGCAGCAGCTCGGCGAGCTCGGCGTTCGGGCCCGGGGCGAGGCCGCTCACGAGGACGAGCGGGACGCGGGGGTGTGGGGTCACTGGTGCTCCAGGAATACGGGCGGGGTACGGTGCGTAGAGTAAATGAAAACGAAAACCACTAGCAACTCGGGAGGGTCCGTGTCCGCCGTGTGCCAGGTCACCGGCCGCAAGCCGGGCTACGGCAAGCAGGTCTCGCACTCGCACCGCCGCACTTCGCGGCGCTGGGAGCCGAACCTGCAGAACCGTCGCTACTTCGTGCCCAGCCAAGGCCGCTGGGTGCGGCTGCGCGTCTCCGCCAAGGGCATGAAGACGATCGACAAGCGCGGCATCGAGGCCGTCGTCGCCGAACTGAAGGCAAGGGGAGTGAAGCTGTAATGGCGAAGAGCACCGACGTCCGCCCGATCATCAAGCTGCGGTCCACGGCGGGCACCGGCTACACGTACGTGACCAAGAAGAACCGGCGGAACGACCCTGACCGGATGGTCCTGCGCAAGTACGACCCCGTCGCGCGCAAGCACGTCGAGTTCAAGGAAGAGCGCTGATGGCCAAGAAGTCGAAGATCGCGAAGAACGAGCAGCGGAAGGTGATCGCGGCGCGCTACCTCGCACGGCGCCGCGAGCTCAAGGCCGTCATCTCGTCGCCGTCGGCGTCGCCGGAGGAGAAGGGTGAGGCGGTGGTCGCGCTGCAGAAGCTGCCGCGCGACGCGAGCCCGACGCGGATCCGCAACCGGGACGCCGCCGACGGGCGCCCGCGCGGCTACCTGCGCAAGTTCGGGCTGTCGCGGGTCAAGATGCGCCAGGCCGCGCACAACGGCGAGCTGCCCGGCGTCTCGAAGTCGAGCTGGTGAGCCGGATGCCGAAGCCGCACCGGGACCGCCCGGCCAAGCGCAAGGTGAACCTGTTGCACGCCAACAAGATCACGCACGTCGACTGGAAGGACGTCGACCTGCTGCGGAAGTTCATCTCCGACCGCGGCAAGATCCGCGCCCGCCGGGTGACGGGCTTGACGCCGCAGCAGCAGAAGCAGGTCGCCACCGCGATCAAGAACGCCCGGGAGATGGCCCTGCTGCCGTACCCGGCCGCGGGGCGGACGAGCTGACGCGGTCACGCCACCCGGGAGGTTCTCCGGGTGGCGTGACCCACGCTGGGCTGGCGCGGGGATGAACCACCAATAAACCTCCGCCTTCCTCCCCGCCACCACCCTCAGCGGTGGCGCTTCGCGCCGCTGTATCTTCCCTGCATGGACGACCCGCACTACCTCTCCGGCCTCCAGCTCACCGGCCGCCGCGTCGTGATGTTCGGCGGCGGCTCCGTGGCCCAGCGGCGGCTGCCCCGGCTGATCAGCGCGGGTGCCCGCGTCGAACTGGTGTCGCCGCACACGACGCCGTCGGTGCAGGGGATGGTGGACGCGGGCGAGCTGGTCTGGCACGAACGCCGCTACACCGAGGGCGACCTGCGCGACGCCTGGTACGCGCTGGCCTGCACGAACGACCCGGCGGTGAACGCGGAGATCTGCGCCGAGGCCGAGCGCGAGCGCGTGTTCTGCGTGCGCGCCGACGAGGGCGAGTCGGGGACCGCGGTGACCCCGGCGACCGGCCGCCACGGCGGCCTCCTGTTCGGCGTGCTCTCCGGCGGCGAGCCGCTGCGCTCGGCCGCCGTGCGCGACTCGATGCTCGACGGCCTCCACAACGGCACGATCGAGGACGGCCGCACCCCGCACCCGGAGGGCACCCTGCCCGGCGTCGCCCTGGTCGGCGGCGGCCCGGGCGACCCGGAGCTGATCACGGTCCGCGGCCGTCGCCTGCTCGCGCGCGCGGACGTCGTGGTGGTCGACCGGCTGGCGCCCCGCGAGCTGCTCGACGAACTCGCCCCCGAGGTGGAGGTCGTCGACGCGGCGAAGATCCCGTACGGCCGCGCGGCCAGCCAGGACGTCATCAACCAGACGCTGGTCGAGCGCGCCAAGGAGGGCAAGTTCGTCGTCCGGCTGAAGGGCGGCGACCCGTACCTGTTCGGCCGCGGCTTCGAGGAGGTCCTCGCCTGCGCGGAGGCCGGCGTCCCGGTGACGATGGTCCCGGGCATCACGAGCGCGTTCGCGGTCCCGGCGGTGGCGGACGTCCCGGTCACCCACCGCGGCGTGGCGCACGAGGTGGTGGTGGTCTCCGGCCACGTGGCCCCGGGCGACGACCGGTCGCTGGTCGACTGGGAGCTGCTGGCCCGCATGCGCGGCACGATCGTGCTGATGATGGGCGTCGAGCGCCTCCCGCAGTTCGCGAAGGCCCTCCTGGACGGCGGCCGCCCCGCGGACACCCCGGTGGCGATCATCGAGGACGGCACGATGCGGACCCAGCGCGCCCTGCGCTCCACATTGGACACGGTGGTCACGGACGCGGCGGCCTCGGGCGTCCGCCCGCCCGCGGTGATCGTGATCGGCCCGGTCGCGGGACTGGCACCGGGTCAGTCTTCGTAGCAGCTCGCGGCGAAGTCCCGGATCGCGTCGGACAACCGGGTCGGGTCGAAGCGCAGCTCGACCGGGCTGCGGGCCTGGACGAACTCCGCATCCGGCATGTCGATCGCCAGCGTGTCCGCGTCGCCGAACGGGTGGATGGGGTCGCCCTGGTGGCCGATCACCAGCGCCCGCGTGGTGATCTTCCTACGGATCGACTTCGGGGGCGCGATCCGGCCGAACAGCACGCCGTGCAGCAGGGCCGCCATCGGGGCCGGGCGCTGGGAGAGCGTGTCCGTCACGACGTCGACCCACTGGTTGCCGTGCGGGACCAGGGAGGCCGCCAGCGCCACCGCCTGGACCGTGACCGGCAGGAAGCGGGCCGCCATCAGCAGCGGGGCGAACGTGATCAGCCCGGCGACGATCGCGTTGTCCAGCACCGGCATCTCGACGATCAGGCCGCGGACCCGCGACGGCGCCTGCACCGCGACTTCCAGGGAGACGTTCGCGCCCAGGGACGTGCCGCCGACCACCGCGGACTCGACTTCGAGGTGTTCGAGCAGCGCCAGGGTCTGCTCCGCGAACGACGGCATCGAGTAGAGCCACGATTCGGTCGGCCGGTCGGAGTCGCCGTGGCCGAGCAGGTCGAGCGTGACGACCCGGAAGCCGGCGCGGGCCAGGCGGCGCGCCAGCGGGGCGTGCATGCGGCGGGTCAGCATGATGCCGTGGGTGAGCACGACGACGCGGTCGCCGCTGCCGAACTCCGTGTACCAGAGCCGGTGGCCCTCGTGGTCGAACGAGCCGGTGAGCTCGATCGGGCGGGTCGCGCGCCGCACCGGGACGGCGGCGGGGCCGGGCTCGATCGCGGTCGCGCTGCTGGCCGGGCTCATGTCCCACCGTCCTCCCCGTGTCGTGGTGCGAGTCCCTTTCAGGAAAGCATCCCCCGACCACGTTGGCACAGTGACGCGCGGGTCAATTGACAAGGTGCCAATGGCGGGTCCCGGCGGGCATGGGTCAAGATGACCCGATGACCGCTATTGCTGACAGTCTGCCCGACCTCGTCTCCCTCAAGGTCGACATCGCCGGCCCCGTGGCCGAAGTGACGCTCCTCGGCCCCTCCAAGGGCAACGCGATGGGCCCGGACTTCTGGCGCGAGCTGCCACTGGTGTTCCGCGCGCTGGACGCCGACCCGCAGGTCAGGGCGGTCGTGCTGACCGGCAGTGGCAAGCACTTCTCCTACGGTCTCGACCTGCCGGCGATGATGGGCGACTGGGCCCCGATGCTGGGCGGCGACAACCTCGCCGGCCCGCGGACGGCCTTCCTCGACCAGGTCCGGTCGCTGCAGGCGGCGGTCAGCTCCATCGCGGAATGCCGCAAACCGGTCGTCGCGGCCGTTTCGGGCTGGTGCATCGGCGGCGGGGTCGACGTCGTCGCCGCCGCGGACATCCGCCTGGCCAGCGCCGACGCCAAGTTCAGCGTCCGCGAGGTGCGCGTCGCCATCGTCGCCGACCTCGGCAGCCTCCAGCGCCTCGCGTCGATCATCGGCGAAGGGCACCTGCGGGAGCTCGCCCTGACCGGCAAGGACGTCGATGCCGCACGCGCCGAGAAGATCGGCCTCGTCAACGACGTGTACGAAGACCAGGACGCGCTGCTGAAGGCCGCGCGGGAACTCGCCGCCCAGATCGCTGCGAACCCGCCGCTCGTGGTGCAGGGTACGAAGCAGGTACTGGCGACGAACACCGAGCGCCAGGTCGCCGACGGCCTCCGGTACGTCGCGGCGTGGAACTCGGCGTTCCTGCCCAGCAAGGACCTCGGCGAGGCGGTCCAGGCGTTCCTGGAGCGGCGCGCGCCGGAGTTCAAGGGCGAGTAACTAGGAGGCAGCGTGACCGCTTCGGAAGTCCACCACGCGTTCCGCGTCGCGCGGGACTACCTGCAGGCCCACCGCGAGGACTACGACACGGCCTACCGCGACTTCGCCTGGCCGCAGCTCGACGAGTTCAACTGGGCGATCGACTGGTTCGACGTGGTCGCGCACGACCCGGACAACGCCGAGCGGTACGCGCTGTGGATCGTCGAGGAGGACGGCACCGAGAACCGCTGGACCTACCCGGAGCTGTCCGGCCGGTCCAACCAGGTCGCGAACTGGCTGCGGAACCTCGGTGTCCGCCGCGGCGACCGGGTGATCGTCATGCTGGGCAACCAGGGCGAGCTGTGGGAGACCATCCTCGCGGCGATCAAGCTCGGCGCCGTCATCATCCCGGCGTCGACGCTGCTCGGCCCCGCCGACCTGACCGACCGCGTCGAGCGCGGCGCGGCCAAGCACGTCGTGGTCCGCTCGGTGGACGCGCCGAAGTTCGCCGACGTCGAGGGCGGCTACACCCGGATCGCCGTGGGGGAGCCGGTCGAGGGCTGGCAGCCGTACACCGCCGCGTTCGCCGAGTCGCCCGAGTTCGCTCCGGACGGCCCGACCAAGGCCGCCGACCCGTTGCTGCTCTACTTCACCTCCGGCACGACCGCGAAGCCGAAGCTGGTGCAGCACACGCACGTCTCGTACCCGGTGGGCCACCTCTCCACGATGTACTGGATCGGGCTGCAGCCGGGCGACGTCCACCTCAACATCTCCTCGCCGGGCTGGGCGAAGCACGCGTGGAGCAACTTCTTCGCGCCGTTCAACGCCGAAGCGACGGTGTTCCTCTACAACTACAACCGATTCGACGCCACCGCGCTGATGGCCCAGATGGACCGCTGCGGCGTGACGAGCTTCTGCGCGCCGCCCACGGTGTGGCGGATGCTCATCCAGGCCGACCTGACGGCGCTCAAGACGCCGCCGAAGAAGGTCGTCGGGGCGGGGGAGCCGCTCAACCCCGAGGTCATCGAGCAGGTCCGGAAGTCGTGGGGCGTCACGATCCGCGACGGCTTCGGCCAGACGGAGAGCAGCGTCCAGATAGCCAACACGCCCGGCCAGGACGTCGTGCCCGGCTCGATGGGCCGCCCGCTGCCGGGGTTCGTGGTGGCGCTGGTGGACCCGGTCAGCGGCGAGCGGGCATCGGAGGGCGAGATCTGCCTCGACCTGCAGCACCGCCCGGTCGGCCTGATGACCGGGTACGCCGGCGACGACGAGCGCACGTCGGCGGCGTTCGACGGCGGCTTCTACCACACCGGTGACGTCGGCTCGATCGACGAACGCGGCTACATCACCTACGTCGGGCGCACGGACGACGTGTTCAAGGCGTCGGACTACCGGATCTCGCCGTTCGAGCTGGAGAGCGTGCTGATCGAGCACGACGCGGTGGCGGAGGCGGCGGTCGTCCCGGCCCCCGACCCGATCCGGCTCGCGGTGCCCAAGGCGTACGTCGTGCTGGCCGCGGGCTTCTCCCCGGACGCCGAGACGGCCCGGTCGATCCTGGCGTACTGCCGCGAGCACCTGGCGCCGTACAAGCGGATCCGGCGGCTGGAGTTCGCGGAGCTGCCGAAGACGATCTCGGGCAAGATCCGGCGGGTGGAGCTGCGCGGCCGGGAAAGTGACCCGGCGCGCGAAGCGGGTACGGAGTTCCGGGAAGAGGACTTCCCGGACCTCAAGTCCTGACCCTAGCCGCGGGTGCCTTCGACCTGGCGGCCGTCCTCCGTCGAGCACGCCGTGACCGGGTCGTCGGCGCCGCTGCCGCACGTCCACTCGTCGAGGACGATCGGGCCCGGGCCGTCGGCGTCGTTCGCCTCGGCCGGGGTCAGCTTCGCGAAGTAGTCGGTCAGCAGCTTCGTCGCCGCGGCGCAGTCGACCTTGCCGTGGGCCACGACCGCCGTCTTCGCGCCGCCGGCGCCGGTGACGTCGCCGCACGGCACGCCGGGCGCGGTCGACT
>NZ_JAAGNB010001094.1:0-1777 GCF_010550475.1 Amycolatopsis sp. SID8362 | reverse complement strand
TGCCGTCGGCGGACTCGGCGAACGCCTTGCACCGCCCGTCCTTCGCGAGCATCCCCTGCGCGCTGAAGACCACCCACGGGTCGCTGGTCGGCATGACCGTGACGCCGCCGGCCAGTGCCAGCGAGCTTTCGCCGTCCCGCAGCGACTGGCAGGCGAGGTGCAGCGCGACCAGCGACGACGAGCACGCGGTGTCGACGGTGACCGCCGGGCCCTCCAGCCCGAAGGTGTAGGCCACGCGGCCGGACAGGACGCTGGTGAGGTTGCCGGTGACGGCGCGGCCCTCGCCGCCGTCGGAGCTGTTGACCACGACCGAGTCGTAGTCCTGGTAGCTGGAGCCGATGAACGTCCCGGTCGGGGTGCCGCGCAGCGCGGCCGGGTCGATGCCGGCGCCCTCGAACACCTCCCAGGCGGCTTCGAGCAGCACCCGCTGCTGCGGGTCCATCGCGAAGGCTTCGCGCGGGGAGATCCCGAAGAACGCCGGGTCGAAGTTCCCCGCGCCGTCCAGGAAACCGCCCTGGGTGCTGTAGGCCTTGCCGGGGGCGTCGGGGTCCGGGTCGAAGATCGCTTCGGCGTCCCAGCCGCGGTCGTCCGGGAAGCCGGAGATGGCGTCGCCGCCGGCGGCCAGCAGCGCCCACAGCTCGCCGGGGGTGCGCACGCCGCCGGGGAAGCGGCAGCTCATCCCGACGATGGCGATCGGCTCGTCGTGGGCACCCGCCGCCGAAACCGGCCCGGCCACCGCTTCGGCGGCGCCGACGATCTCTTCCTGCAGGAAGCCGGCCAGCACCAGCGGGTTCGGGTAGTCGAAGACCATCGTGCTCGGCAGGCTGAGGCCGGTCACGGTGGCGAGGCGGTTGCGCAGCTCGACCGCGGTCAGGGAGTCGAACCCGACGTCGCGGAACGCGCGCTCCTCCTCGACCGCGTCGGCGGAAACGTGCCCGAGCGCGGTCGCGGCCTCGGCGCGGACCAGCTCCAGCAGCGTGCGTTCCTGGTCGGCCCGGCCCAGCGCGCGGATCCGCCGGACGAACTCGTGCTCGCCGGCGGCCGCGGCGGGCTTCTCCGCCGCTTCGGCGAGCCGGCGGGCCTCCGGCAGGTCGCCGAGGAAGGCGCTGCGGCGGACCGAGGTGAACACCGGCAGGTAGCGGTCCCAGTCGATGTCGGCGATCGCGAGCACGGTGTCGTCGTCGTCGAGGGCCCGCCGCAGGCCGGTGAGCGCGCGGTGGGTGTCCATGAACACCAGGCCGCTGCGGGTGATCTGGTCGGCGCCGTCGCTGCCGGTCGCGCCCTCGACCGAGTCCCACATGCCCCAGGCGATGGTGGTCGCGCGGGCGCCGCGCGCGCGACGCTGCTCGGTCAGCGCGGCCAGGTAGGCGTTCGCGGCGGAGTAGGCGCCGTGCAGGCCGCTCCCCCACATGCCCGCGACCGAGGAGTACAGGACGAACGCGTCGAGCTCCTCGTCGTCGAGCAGCTCGTCGAGGTGGGCCGCGCCGGCGACCTTCGCCCGCACGACCTCCCCGAACTCCGCGAGCCCGGTCCGCGCCAGGGTTTCCAGGCCGATGAAGGCGGCGGCGTGGATCACCGTGCGGACGGTGCGGCCGTCGGCCTTGAGCCCCGCCAGCAGGTCCGCGAGCGCGTCGCGGTCGGAGACGTCGCAGGCGGCGACGGTCACCGTGGTGCCCCGCTCGGCCAGCTCGGCGACGAGCTCCGCCACGCCGGGCGCGTCCGGGCCGCGGCGGCTGGTGAGCACGACGTGCCCGGCACCCTGCTCGGCCAGCCAGCG
>NZ_JAAGNB010001046.1:0-364 GCF_010550475.1 Amycolatopsis sp. SID8362 | reverse complement strand
CGGACGCGGTCGCGCTGACCCTCGCCGACGAGACCGGCCGCGCGGTGGCGAGCGTGCGTTCGCTCGCGCTGCGCCCGGTGTCCGCGGCGCAGGTGACGCCCGCGCAGTCCCTGTACCGCCTCGACTGGGTCCCGGCCGACGTCGTCGCGTCGACACCCGTCGTCGCCGTCGAATGGGAACCCTGCGGGCTGGCCGAAGCCGTGACGAACGCCCTCGAGCTGGTGCGGAACTGGCTCGCCGACGAGCGGTCCGCGACCGCACGGCTGGTCGTCGTCACCCGCGGTGCCGTGGCGACGCGGCCGGGGGAGGACGTCACCGACCTCGCCGCCGCCGCGGCTCGTGGCCTGCTGCGGACCGCGCAGCA
>NZ_JAAGNB010001005.1:0-210 GCF_010550475.1 Amycolatopsis sp. SID8362 | reverse complement strand
AGCAGCTCGCGCTCGATCGCGTCGCCTGCCACGGGTTCGGCCACGACCAGCCAGGCGAACGCGCCGGGCATGTGGGCTACGTAGTCGTCGAACCCGCCGCGCCCCGGGGCTTCCGCGCCGGACTGCGGTGTCCACAGTGGATCGGAGCCGCCCGTGCAGCGCGTCCAGGACGGCAGCGCCGCCCACCGGGCCGCGATCTCCGCGGTGTCG
>NZ_JAAGNB010000098.1:0-15828 GCF_010550475.1 Amycolatopsis sp. SID8362 | reverse complement strand
TGGGCGGACGAACCGGTCACCGGGGTGCGCGGGCCGTCCGTCACGGTCCGCGTGTCGCCCCTGCGATCGCGCTTGGCGGCCTTCCGGTCAAGCGTTTCCCGGTACCGGCGGCGCGTGCCCGTCCCGGAGGCTGGTGCCGGGCGCGAGCCGCTGCACCGCGTCCTCCATGTGCGCCTCGAGGAGTGCCAGCGCCGTCTCCTCGTCGCCGTCCCGCAGCGCCTGGATGAGCTTCGTGTGCTCTTCCACGCGTTCTTCGACCCGCTGGTACGTGCCCTGCAGCGCGGTGAGGCACATCCGCGTCTCGATGAGGAGCGTCCGGGCCATCCGGACGAGCCGCTTGCTGCCGGAAGCGTCGATGAGGGCCTCGTGGAACTTGAGGTCCGCGGTGGAGAGCGCGTTCGGATCGTCTTCACTCGCGGCGGTCGCCATCTCCGCGACGGTGTGTTCGAGCAGGTCCGCGATCCGGTCACGGTCCCCGCCCCGAAGGGCACGAAGCATCGCGGCGCGTTCGATCGCCGTTCGAGCTGCGTAAATGTCGTAAACGTCGCCGGGCTCGAGGTCGATCACGAACAGCCCGCGGTGCCGCTCGCTGCGGAGGAGCCCCTCGGAGACCAGGTGCTGCATGGCCTCCCTGAGCGGCCCCCGTGACACCTGGAACCGGGCGGCCAGCTCGGTTTCGCCGAGCTGGGTCCCGGGCGGGAGGGCGCCGGTCATGATCGCGTCACGCAGCTGGCGGGCGATGACAGCGGCCGTCGACTCGCGGCTGACCGGCTCGATCTCGGGCAGCATGCCCGGCGGCAGCGCCATGTCAGGCGTTCCCGTCCGGTAGCTGCCGGAAGAGGGCGCCGAGCGAGCGGACGAGGCGGTGCTGCCCGGTCAGGCGCAGCCCCTCCCACACCGTGACCTGGTTGGCGGTCAGCACGGGCTTCTTCAACGCGGCTTCGATGGCGTTGATCTCGGCGAGGGTCCGCATCGCGGTGTCCGGCACGAGGACGGCGTCGGCGTCCGCGTGGTCGTGGCGCACGGCGAGTTCGACGACGGCCTCCGGGCTCATGGCGCCGACCTCCGCGGCCGTGATGATGTCCGCGCTGGCCATGGACACGACCTCGACGCCGCCGGCCTTGAGGAAGTCGACGAACAACCGGGCGATGTCGTCCGGGTAGCTGGCGGCCACGGCGACCCGCTTGACACCCAAGGCGCGCGCGGCGTGCACGAACGCGAAGGAGGTGCTGGAGGCCGGAACCCCGGCGACGGCGGCCATCCGGTCGGCCTGGTCGCGGGCGCCGTCCCAGCCGTAGACGAAGCTGCCGCTGGTGCAGGCCCAGATGATCGCGTCGGGCTCGTGCTTCTTGAGCAACGCGGCGCCGTCGGCGAGCCGGCTTTCGCTGCCGAGGTCGAGCAGCTCGGCCACCGCGTGCTTGTCGGTGCCGTAGATGTGTTCGACCGCGAGCCGGATGTCGCCTTCATCGGCGGCCATCCCGCCGAGCAGCTGCTCGGCCAGCGGGTAGTCGTCTTCGGCCGCGTGGTCGGGGTAGATGAAGCCGATCGTGGTCACGGAACCTCCGGAGAGACGCAAATTGTCGACAATGCTAGAGGGGTGGTCAAGGAAAGCCTTCACGACCTGCCGGACGCTCCCCGACATGTTCGTCCACGTCGAGGGCGCCGGGCGGGCGCGGTCTCTCACGACACGTCACGAAGCCACTTCCCGGGTCCGACGATCGGGAGGCCCATCCGCTGCAGGCAGGCCCACATCGTCAGCTGGTTGGCGGTGAGCACCGGCTTGCCGAGTGCGGTCTCCAGCGGCTCGATCAGGTCGTAGGTGGGGAGGTTGGTGCAGCTGACGAAGATCGCTTCGGCGGCGCCGTGGTCGGCGGCGAGGATGCGCTCGGCGATGGTCCGGTAGCTGACCTTCCAGATGCCACCACCCAGCCCGAGGTGGTCGCTGGCGACGGTCTCGACGTTCAGCTCGCCGAGGAAGTCGTGCAGGGCCTGGGTGAGGTCGCCGTCGTACGGCGTCAGCACCGAGACGCGGTGGAGGTCGAGCTGGTGCAGCACCTCGGCCAGCGCGCCCGAGGTGGTGACGGCGTCCGGCGCGCCTGCGTCGCAGATCGCCTTCGTCAGCGAGCGCTCGTAGTCGATGCCGTTGACGAAGCTGCCGGACGTGCAGAGGTAGGCGACGACCTCGGGCTCGACGTGCAGGACGTCGCGGGTGGCGCTGGCCAGGTGGTGGCTGTCGCTGACGAGGCGCGCCATCTCCATGCTGACCGGCACCGGCTCGTACGGCGTGCGGGCCAGGTGGAGGGACACCTCCATCGGGACCCACCGCCAGAGTTCGCGCTCCAGCGCCAGGTCGAACGGGGCGATCACGCCGATGCCCCGCTGGGCGAGCGGGCCGTCGAACGCCAGGAAGTCGAAATCCAAGGCTCAGCCTCCGGAATACGTCTGCACTTGATGACACGTCCGGTGCTCCGGGGGTCGTTCCTCGGATTGTTGACAATCATACGAGCCGCTTTTACCGTGTCAACGTGATCGCCTCGGAAAACCAGGAAGCTCCGGTCCTGGCAGTGCTCTGTGGCGAGCACCGCCCACCGGACATGCGTGCTGTCGAATCCGGGGCGGTCGTGCGTTACACGGACGCGGCGGGCCTGGCCGAAGCGCTGTCCGGAGCGGACGCGTTGTTCGTCTACGACTTCCTCTCCACGGCCGTGCCGGGAGCCTGGCACGCGGCCGACCGCCTGCGCTGGCTGCACATCGCGAGCGCGGGCGTCGACCCGGTGCTGTTCCCCGGACTGGTGGAGAGCGACGTGGTCCTGACGAACTCGCGGGGAGTCTTCGACGGCGCCATCGCGGAGTACGTGCTGGGCGTCGTCCTCGCGTTCGCGAAGGACTTCGCGCGCTCGCACGACCTGCAGCGCGAGCGCCGCTGGCAGCACCGCGAGAGCGAGCGCATCGCCGGGCGCGAGGTGCTGGTCGTCGGCACCGGGCCGATCGGCCGGGCCATCGCGCGGCTGCTGCGCGCCGCCGGGATGCGGGTGAGCGGCGCCGGGCGCCGGGAGCGCACCGGGGATCCCGACTTCGGTGTCGTGCACGAGTCCGCGCGGCTCACCGAGGTGCTGCCGCACGCCGACTACGTCGTCGCCGTGGCGCCGCTGACCGAGCACACCAAGGGCATGTTCGACGCGCGCGCGTTCGCCGCGATGAAGCCGTCGGCGCGGTTCGTCAACGTCGGCCGGGGCGAGCTGGTCGTGACGTCCGACCTGGTCGACGCGCTGCGGAACGGGTCCATCGCCGGCGCCGCGCTCGACGTGTTCGACACCGAGCCGCTGCCGCCCGAAAGCCCGCTGTGGAGCATGCCGGACGTGCTGGTCTCGCCGCACATGTCCGGTGACTTCGCCGGCTGGCGGAACACGCTCGTCGAGGTGTTCTCCGAGAACTTCCGCCGCTGGCAGGCTGGGGAGCCGCTGCGCAATGTCGTCGACAAGACGCTCGGCTACGTGCCGTCGGGGAACCAGGGAGCCGGATGAACGACAGGATGCTGACCGCCAGTGAGCTCGTCGCCGCCTACGCGACCGGCGAGCTTTCGCCGATCGAGGCGACGCAGAACGCGCTGCAGGCCATCGAAGCCCGGGACGGCGAGTGCAACGCCTACTGCCTCGTCGACGCCGACCAGGCGCTCGAGCAGGCCAAGGCGTCCGAGATCCGCTGGCGCGACGGGAACCCGATCGGCTGGCTCGACGGCGTGCCCGCGTCGATCAAGGACATGTTCCTCACGCAGGGCTGGCCGACCGTCCGCGGCTCGCGGAGCATCAGCCCGGACCAGCCGTGGGACGTCGACAGCCCGGTCGCGGCGCGGATGCGCGAGGCGGGCCTGGTGCTGCTGGGCAAGACGACCACGCCCGAGATCGCGTGGAAGGGCGTCACCGACAGCCCGCTGTGCGGCATCACGCGCAACCCGGTCGACCCCTCCAAGACGGCCGGCGGGTCGAGCGGTGGCAGCGCCGCGGCGGTCGCGGCCGGGATGGGCGAGCTCTCGGTCGGCACCGACGGCGGCGGCTCGGTGCGGATCCCGGCGTCGTTCTGCGGCATCGTCGGGCTCAAGCCGACGCACGGCCGCATCCCGCTGTTCCCGGCGAGCCCGTTCGGGCCGCTCTCGCACGCCGGGCCGATGGCGCGCTCGGTGGACGACACCGCGTTGCTGCTGGACGTCCTGTCGATCCCGGACCACCGCGACCCGGCCGCGCTGGCGCCGCCGGTGGCGTCGTACCGCGAGGCCGTCCGGCGGGACGTACGAGGCCTGATCGCGGCGTTCTCGCCGACGCTCGGCTACGTCGACGTCGACCCGGAGGTGGCGGCGATCGTCGCCGCGGCGGTGCGCGCGCTGGGTGACGCCGGACTGCACATCGAGGAGACCGATCCCGGTTTCGCGGACCCGAAACCGGCGTTCGACATCCTGTGGTCGTCGGGTGCGGCGAAGCTGCTCGGCACGTTCCCGCCGGGTTCGGAGGAACGGACCGACCCGGGCCTGCGCGAGGTCTGGGAGCTCGGCAAGACGTGGAGCGCGAGCGACTACCTCGACGCGACGGCCGAACGCGCGGCGCTCGGCATCCTGATGGGCGAGTTCCACACGCGCTACGACGTGCTGATCACCCCGACCGTCCCGATCGCGGCGTTCGAGGCGGGCCACAACGTGCCGCCGGGCAGCGGGCTGAGCGAGTGGCCGGAGTGGACGCCGTTCACGTACCCGTTCAACATGACGCAGCAGCCGGCGATCAGCGTCCCGGCGGGGCGGACGTCGGCGGGGCTGCCGGTGGGCCTGCAGATCGTCGGCCCGCGCCATTCGGACGACCTCGTGCTCGCCGTGGCGAAGCTGCTGGAGGAAGTGCGGCCCTGGTCGCCCAGCTGACCCCCTTAGGGTGAAACGGCGGCCGGAGCGGCGGAAGCTGTGCCACTGTCGGCCGGGTGACCGCTGAAGTCTGGCGCTACGAACGAGCCATCCCGACCACCGACGCGACCGGGCGGCCCACGCGGGTCGTGGTCGGGCTGGTCGAGCAGGGCAACCGCTTGTCGGCGGCCCTGCGCGTGGACGACGGCAAGGCCGCTCTCGTCCCCCTGGAAACGGGTGGCGAGCTGCTGAAGGCGCTGCGCGAGACGCTGGAGAGCTGGTGGCGTCTCGACGGCCACCGCGACCTGACCCCCGAACCCCGCGCGAGCCGTTAGCCCAGGTCCGCCGGACTCCGGCGCCGGCGGACCAGGCCGCGGACCTGCGGGTTGACGGCGACGAGCGCGGTCGCCGCGACGACAAGGGCCGCGCCGCCGAGGAGCGTCGCTTCGCGGCCGGCGTGCTCGGCCAGCGGGCCCGCGGCGATCTGGCCGAGCGGCATCGCGATGAACGAGCCGAGCATGTCGTAGGAGTACACCCGGGCGAGCTTCTCGGGCGGGATGTTCTCCTGCAGGGACACGTCCCACGCGACGGCGAACTGCTCGATCGCGACACCCGCGAGGAACATCGCGAACAGCAGCGGCAGCAGGTACGGGGTCTGACCGAGGGCGAGCATCGGCAGCGCGTCGACCGCGGTCAGCGCGACGCCGATCAGGAGCATCCGCCGCGGTTGCCAGTGCGCCGCGACGACGCCGCCGAGCAGCGACCCGGCCGTCTGGACGGCCAGCGCGAGCCCCCAGCCGGTGCGGCCGAAGGTGTCGTCGGCGACCAGCGGGCCGATCACCAGCAGCGCGCCCGCGTTCACCGCGTTGACGATCATGAACTGCAGCACCACCAGCCACACCCAGGACCGCGCGCGGAACTCCCGCCAGCCTTCGCCGAGTTCGGCGAGGGGGCGGCTGCCGGGAACCCGTTCGCCGCGCGGCAGGCGGATCCGGCGGTACGCCACCGCGGCGGCGAGGAACAGCAGGGCGTTGCAGCCGAGCGCCCAGCCGGACCCGGCGAAGGCGACGAGGATCCCGGCGAGCCCGGCGCCCGCGATGCGGCCGGCGTTGGAGAGCAGCCGGACCAGCGCGTTCGCCTGCGCGAGCTGCGACGCCGGGACGGTCAACGGCGTCAGCGAGGCCGCGGCGGGGAGGGAGATCGCCGAGACCGCGCCGTTGACCAGGCTGAGCCCGACCAGCAGCGGGATGGACGCGAAGCCGCAGAGGACACTCGCGGTGATGGCGGCTTGGGTGAGCGCGGCGGCGGTTTCGGTGCCCTGCAGGATGACCGACCGCGGCAGCCGGTCGGCCAGCATCCCGCCGAACAGCACGAGCAGCACGTTGGCCAGCGACCGCGCGCCGACGACGATGCCGAGGTCCACGGCGGAGCCGGTCAGGTCGACGACGGCGAAGGCGAGCGCGAACGGCGCGACGGCGTTGGCGAAGTCGGCGAACGTCCGGCCGGTGACGAGCGCGCGGAAGCGGTTTTCGCGCAGCGGGGCGAGCAGTGGGAGCACGGGACTGGTCCGATTCTGGGAGCGGGTGGGCGGGGACGGGGCGTTCAGGCGCGGGAGCGGGAACAGCGGTTGCCGGACAGCGCCCTCACTGTGATTCCGCCGAACCGGCCGTCAGCTCGAACAGGGCGACACTGGCGCTGACCCGGACGGTCCCCGGCGTCCGCGGTGGCTGGGCCGCGTCGTGCAGCTCCTGGCTCAGCTCGGTCGCCTGCTTCAGCAGCCGCGCCCACACCTCCGGCGCCACCCACAGCTCCGCGTCGGTCAGGGACGCCGGTCGCTGCGCGGCGCGCGAGTCCGCGCGGCGCAGCAGCTCCGCCGCGATCGCCTTCGTCAGCAACCGCTCTTCGCCCGGGTCGCGGCTCGTGAGGCGCTTGCCCGACTCCGGGTTGTGCCGGTAGCGCTTCGCGCGGCCGCCGCGGATCTCGACCTCCTCGGCCACCTCGAGCAGGCCGGCGTCGTGCAGGCGGCGGAGGTGGTAGCTGGTGTTCGCCTGCGTCTCGCCGAGTTCGCGCGCGGCTTCGGCGGCGCTCATCGCGGTGCCCGTCAGGAGCGACAGGATGCGCATGCGGAGCGGGTGGGCCAGTACGCGGAGGTGGTCGTGGGGCATGGTGACCAGTCTGCCACAACTGTCAAAGAGTTATTTGGGGGTCTCGCCTAGAGCGAGAACTCCGCTCCGTCCGCGGGCAGCAGGGCGCCCGCGGCGAGCACGGCGGCGTGCTCGGCGGACGCCGGATCCAGCACCGGGTTCGTGTTGTTGAGGTGGGTGAACGCCCAGGGCCGCCCGGCGATCCGGGCCAGGCTCGCGGTGATCGGCAGGTGTCCCATCGCGAGCTGGTCCGGTCCGCCGACCCCGGCCATTTCGTCCGGCGCGTAGAACGTCCCGTCCAGCAGGACGAGGTCCGCGTCCGCGACGAACGCGTCGAAGCCGGCGGGCCAGCTCTTCAGGCAGGGCGCGTACACCAGCACGCCGCCGGTCGCGCGGTCCTCGATCCGGTAGGCGACCACCCACGGCCCGGCCTCGGCGGCGGAAACGTACTTCGGCTTCTTGTCGCTCACCGGCAGCACCCGGACCCGCAGCCCCGGCAGGTCCGCCGGGGACGACCAGGTCCAGCCGCCGTAGCCGTCGGCGATCTCGCGAAACGGCGTCAGGGCCCGCAGCACCGCGTCCGGCGCCCACACCGGGAGCCCGCCCGCCTCGCGGAGCAGCAGCAGGCCGAGCGCATGGTCGAGTTCGGCGTCGGTGAGCAGCACGCCGCGCAGCGGGATGTCGCGCGGGCCCGGACCGGCGCGCAGCGCGGGGGTCGCGAGGATCTGCGCGCGGATGTCCGGCGAGCAGTTGAGCAGGAACCAGCCGTCGCCGTCCGCGCTGATCGCGACGCAGTCCTGCGTGCGCGGCGGCAGCCCGGCCGTGCACAGGCGGCACGCGCAGTTCCACTGCGGACAGCCGCCGCCCGCCGCGGTGCCGAGCAGGATCACCTTCACCCGCGCATCACCACGTCCGCGACCTCAGGCCGGGTCAGCACCAGGTCGACGACGTCCCGCCGCGGCGAGCGCGAGCACACCGGGTCGGTCGCCGCGGCGTCGCCGGTGAGCAGGAACGCCTGGCAGCGGCAGCCGCCGAAGTCGAGCCCACGGCGGTCGCAGGTGCGGCACGGCTCGGTCATCCAGTCCTCGCCGCGGTAGGCGTTGAACGACTCCGAGCGGTACCAGATGTCGGCCAGCGGCGTGTCCCGCACCGAGGACAGCCGCAGGGTCGAGATCGCCGACGCCGCCGGGCACGGCAGCACGGTCCCGTCCGGCGCGACGGTCAGCTGCCGCGCGCCCCAGCCGTACATGCACGGCTTCGGGTACGGCTCGTGGTAGTCCGCGACGACGTAGACGATCTCCATCGTGCCGCGCAGCCGGGCGACGGCCGCGCGCACGATCGGCTCGGCGACGGCGAGCTGCTCGGCCGTCGGCATCAGCGCGTCGCGGTTGCGCAGCGCCCAGCCGTAGTACTGGGTGTTCGCGAGTTCCAGGCGGTCCGCGCCCATCCGCTCGGCCAGTTCGATGATCCCGGCGAGCTGGTCGTGGTTGCGCCGGTGCAGGACGACGTTGAGCGACAGCGGCAGTCCGGCGGCCTTCACCGCGGCGGCCGCGGCGAGCTTGTGGTCGAACGCCCGCGCGCCGGCCAGTTCGTCGGAACGCTCCCGTATCGACCCTTGCGCGGACAGCTGGACGTGCGCCAGCCCGCGTTTGACGAGCCCGGACAGCCGCGCGGACGTCAGCCCGAGCCCGGAGGTGACCAGGTTGACGTAGCAGCCGAGCGAACTCGCGTGCGCCACCAGCTCGGGCAGGTCCGGGCGCAGCAGCGGTTCGCCGCCGGACAGGTGCACCTGCAGCACGCCCAGCTCGCGTGCCTGGGACAGCACCGACAGCCAGTCCGCGGTGGACAGTTCCGCGTCCCGCTTGGTCAGCTCCAGCGGGTTGGAGCAATAAGGACAGTGCAGCGGGCAGCGGTGGGTCAGCTCGGCCAGCAGGCCCAGCGGCGGGGTCACGTCCACGCGACGACCCGCCGTTCGCCCAGCCGCGTCAGCACGTCGAGGACGTCCTGCTCGCGGACGCCGGTGAAGCGCCGCTCCAGCACCGCGGTGATGTCGGAGACGCGGCGGGCGCCGTCGCAGAGTTCGAGCACCGCGGCCGCGGTCGCGTTCGGTACCAGGACGCCCTCCGGGAACAGCAGCACGTGGGTCTCCCGGACGTGGTCGAACGACAATCGGACACCCCGCCGGAGCTGCGGTACCGAGCCCGCCGTGATCACCGCGCCGCCCGTTCGACGGCGTCCAGGACGGACCACAGCACGTCGCACTTGAACGACAGCGCGGCGATCGCGCGGTCCTGCTGCTCGCGCGTCACGCAGTGGCGGACGACGATGTCGAGCGTGTCCTTGCCTTCGCCGGCGACCTTGTCGATGCGGTTGGTGAAGTAGGCGAGGTCCGCCGGCGCGATCCACGGGTAGTGCGCGAGCATGTCCGCGACGCGCTGCCGCATCAGGTGGCCGGCGAACATCTCGGTCAGTCCCGAAGCGACCGCTTCCCACCACGGCTTCGTGCGCGCGAAAGTCACGTACGCGTCGACGGCGAACCGGACGCCGGGGGCGACGTGCCGCTCGTCGAGCACTTCTCCGCGGTCGAGGCCGACCGCTTCGCAGAGCCGCAGCCAGCGTTCGGTGCCGCTGCTGCCGGCGCTCGTCCCGTCGTGGTAGACGATCCGGTCGAGCCACTGGCGCCGGATCTCCGGCAGCGGGCAGTTGCTGATGATCGCCGCGTCCTTCTGCGGCAGCGCCTGCTGGTAGTACCAGCGGTTCGCGGCCCAGACCCGCAGTTCGTGCGCGTCGAGCTCGCCCGCGTGCAGCCGGTGGTGGAACGGGTGCGCGCCCCAGTACCGGTGCGAAAGACCGCGCAGGGCCGCGATGAAGGCGCTTTCCGCGAGCGGCTCGACGGGCACGTCAGTCCGCCATGCGAGCCGCGTAGGCGGTGACCTCCATGGGGGTTTCGTATTCGACGAAATCGGGAGTCGTCCACACCTCGGTCATTTCCTGCTCCTCTCCCGGGAACTGATCGCCGTCACGGTAAGAGCGCGGCCGGGCGGCTGACCAGGGTTTGGCCGGGACGTTCGGAAAGTTTCCTTCCGATGGCGCAGTGCGATGCCGGTGAGCGGGCTACCGGACCGCTGCTTCCAGTTCGACCAGCGCCGTGTCGAGGTGCGTCAGGATCCGCTGCAGGTGCGGCACGCTCCGGCGGCAGCCCGTGACGCCGAAGTCGAGGTTGTCGCCGTTGCTGGTCAGCGTGATGTTCACGGCCTGGCCGTCGAGCAGCACCGACGCCGGGTAGATGCCGTCGAGCTGCGCGCCGTTCCAGTACATCTGCTTGCGCGGGCCGGGGACGTTCGAGATCACCAGGTTGAACGGCGGCCGCGTGTTGTTGACGACGCCCGGGATCGGCGAGACGCCGAGCTGCGCGACGTTAACCGCGGATAACAAGAGCGTCTGCAACGGAGTCAGCTCCGAGAACAGCCGCTTGCCGTTGCGCATCGACTGGTGGATCGTGACGAGCCGCTTGCCCGCGTCGGGGAGGTCGGTGGCGAGGTTGCAGAGCAGCGCGCCGATGTTGTTGCCCGCCGCTTCGCCGGGATCGTTCTGGCGGCGCAGCGACACGGGCACCATCGCGATGAGCGGCGCGTCCGGCAGCGCGCGCTGCTCGATGAGGTAGTCCCGCAGCGCGCCGGAGCACATCGCGAGCACGACGTCGTTGCGCGACACCCCGGCGGCGGTCGCGACCTTCCGGACCCGCTCCAGCGACCACGACTGCGCCGCGAACCGGCGCGCGCCGCCGATCGGGACGTTGAGCATCGTGCGCGGGGCCTGTCCGGGCAGCGTTAACGTGTGTTCACCGAACGCTTCGCGCGCGACCTTCATCGCCGCCGGCGCCAGGCTCGCGAGCTGGCCGGCGGTCTTGCTCGCGGTCTGCAGCAACGAGCGGGGGCGCTTGACACGGCCTTCGCCGGGCTTGCGCCGGCTGCCCCACCACGGCGGGCAGTCCAGGTCCGCGGGGTCGTCCGAGAGGGTGCCCTGCAGCTGGCGCAGCGCGGAGACGCCGTCCATCAGCGCGTGGTGGACCTTGGTGTAGACGGCGAACCGGCCGTCGGCGAGGCCTTCGATGAGGTGGGTCTCCCAGAGCGGCCGGTGCCGGTCGAGCAGGGTGCTGTGCCAGCGGCTGGTGAGTTCGAGCAGCTCCCGGATGCGGCCCGGCTGCGGCAGCGCGGAGTGCCGGAAGTGGTAGTCGAGTTCGAGGTCGGCGTCGGTGGACCAGGCCACGTGCCCCATCGTGTTGACGGGACGGGCCGGCCGGCGCCGGAAGACCGAGCGCATGTTGTCGGATTCGAGCAGGTTCCGGCGGACGTCGCGCAGGTACTCCGGGCCGGCGCCGTCGGGTTTCTTGAACAGCTGCAGACCGCCCACGTGCATCGGATGCTCGCGCGTTTCGACGAGGAGGAACATCGAGTCGGTCACGGGCATCATCGCCATGGGGCATCACCTTCCGCACTCGGCACGCCGACTCTACGCGCTCGGCGGCCGTGGGTGGATCACGTTCTACATTGGCGAGTATGACCGTCCGCGGGCCTGGGGAAACGTCCTTGCCACCGATGGCCGAGTGCGTCGTGATCGGCGGTGGCGTCATCGGCGTGAGCTGCGCGTTCCGGTTGGCGGAAGCCGGCGTCGACGTCCTGCTCCTGGAGCGCGGCGGGCTCGGCGAAGGCTCGACGGCGAAGGCCGCGGGCGGCATCCGGTCGTCGTTCACCAGCCGCGTGAACGTCGAGCTGGGACTGCGCGGGCTCGCCGCGTACAGCGCTTTCTCGCGCGACTTCGGCGTCGAGATCGACTTCCGGCGCGACGGGTACCTGTACCTGCTCACCGATCCCGCGGACGTGAGCGCAATCGGACATTGCGCGGAGCTGCAGCGGGAGTATGGCGTCCGCAGCCACCTGCTCGACCCCGCGGAAGCGAAGCGGCTGCTCCCGCTGCTCGAAACCGACGGGATCGTCGCCGCGCTCTGGTCCCCGGACGACGCGAAGGCGACGCCGGACGCCGTCGTGCAGGGCTACGCGAAGGCCGCGCGGGCGTGCGGTGCGCAGCTGCGGACCGGCGTCGAAGTCACCGGCGTGGAACGGGACGGTGGCGTCCTGACGGGCGTCCTCACGACCGCGGGGTTCGTCCGGACCGGCGCGGTGGTCTGCGCGGCCGGCGCTTGGTCGGGGCGGGTCGGCGAGCTGGCCGGGCTGGACCTGCCGGTGCGGCCGTTCCGGCGGCAGGTCGTGTTCACCGGGCCGGTGCCCGGGCTGCCGGAATCGCTGCCGCTGACCATCGAGCTGCCGTCGGCGTTCTACTTCCACCGCGAAGGCGCGGGTCTGGCGATGTCCGTTTGCGAAGACGACGGCTTCCCCGGGTTCGACACGCGCTATGAGGCGGGCGAGTGGCTGCCCCGGCTGGCCGAGGTGGCGGGCCGCCGGATCCCGGCCGTGCTGGACGCGGGGATCCGCGCGGCCTGGGCCGGGTTGTACGAAGTCACGCCCGACCGCAACCAGATCGTGGGGGAAAGCGTCCTGCTGTCGCGGTTCCTCTACGCGACCGGCTTCTCCGGGCACGGGTTCCAGATGGGCCCGGCGGCCGGCGAGCTGATCCGGGACCTCTACCTGGGCCGGCCGACGTCGGTGGACATCTCGGGCCTGGACGTCCGGCGGTTCGAGAGCGCCGGTACCGCACCGGTCGAGCGCCACATCGTCTAGGGGTCGATTGCCAGATCGTTCAACGATCTGGCAGTATCCGCGCCGTGGCTGTGAGTGGTGCTCGGGAGCTGGTGGACGCGCTTGAAGCGCTCGGAACGGAGATCGTCTTCGGCCTCCCGGGGGTGCACAACCTGCCGTTGTGGGAGGCGCTGTCCGAGACCCGCATCAAGCTCGTCGGGGTGCGCCACGAACAGACCGCGGGCTACGCCGCCGACGGGTACGCGCGCGCGACCGGGAAGCTCGGCGTCGCACTCGTGACCACCGGGCCGGGCGCCGCCAACACGCTCGGCGCGGTCGGCGAAGCGATGGCTTCCGCGGCTCCGGTGCTGGTCGTCGCCACCGACATCCCCTCGACGCTGCGGCGGCCCGGCGTCGTCCGGGGTGTGCTGCACGAGACCTCGGACCAGCAGGCCATGTTCGCGCCGGTGACCAAGGGCGGCTTCACCGTGCGGGCGGCCGACCAGATCGGCACCACCGTGCACCGCGCGGCGCGGCTCGCGCTGCAGCCGCAGAGCGGGCCCGTCTACCTCGGCGTGCCCACCGACTACCTGCGCGAGACGGTCCCGCACCGCCGTCCGCCCGCGCCGCACCGCAAGCCCGACGTCGACGTTCCCGATCTCGCGCGGGCCGAGGCGATGCTGTCCGACGCGCGGCAGCCGCTGATCTGGGCCGGTGGCGGCGCGCTGCGCTCCGGGGCCGGCGACGCGATCGGCGCGCTCGCGGAGAAGCTCGCCGCGCCGGTGATCACCACCTTCGGCGCGCGCGGGCTGCTGCCGCTGGACCACCCGTGCCTGGCGCCGAACCCGGTGCACACGCCGGAGGTCGGCGAGCTGTGGGACGAGGCCGACGTCGTGCTCGCCATCGGCACCGACTTCGACGGCCTGATGACGCAGAACTGGCGGATGCCCAAGCCGCCCAAGCTGATCGCGGTCAACGTCGACGCCGACGACGCCGCCAAGAACTACCCGCCCGACCTGACGCTGGTCGGGGACGCGCGGTCGATCGTCGAACGGCTGCTGCCGAAGCAGCGGCCGGGCCTCGACGACATCACCCTGCGGCTGGCCGGCATCGGCCGCCGGGTGCGCCAGCGGATCCGCGACGAGGAGCCGCAGGCCTACGACTTCCTGTCCACTTTGGACGAGGTGCTGCCGACCGACGCCGTGCTGGTGTCCGACATGTGCGTCGCCGGGTACTGGGTCGGCGGTTTCCACCGGGTGCGGGCGCCGCGCAAGCTCGCCTACCCGATGGGCTGGGGCACCCTCGGCTACGGCTTCCCGGCGTCGCTCGGCGCGGCGGCGGCCGGCACCGGGCGGGCCGTCTGCATCACCGGCGACGGCGGCTTCCTCTACGGCTGCGGCGACCTCGCGACGCTCGCGCAGGAGCAGCTGCCGGTCACCGTGGTGCTGGTCGACGACGGCGGCTACGGGATGCTGCGCTACGACCAGGACCGCGCCGGGCTGCAACGCCGCGGGGTCGACTGGGACAGCCCGGACTTCGTCGGTCTCGCGCGGTCCTTCGGCGTGCACGCCGACCGCGTGTCCGGGTTCGGGCGGGCGTTCCGGCGGCTGCTCGGCGAGTTCGTCGAGTCGGACGAGCCGAACGTGCTGGTGGTGAAGGCCAAGCTGAAGCCGCCGTTGAACACGTCGCCGCGGTGGTACCGGACATGAGGATCGGCGTCGACATCGGCGGCACGTTCACCGACCTCTGCGCGGTGGACGGCGCCGGCATCGCCGCCGTCGGCAAGGTGCTGACCACGCACGACGAGCCGGCGCGCGCGGTCGAGGAGGGGTTGGCCGCGCTGCTCGCGGACGCCGGGATCGCCGCTTCCGCGGTGACGCAGGTGGTGCACGGGACGACGCTGGTGACCAACGCGCTGATCGAGCGCACGGGCTCGCGCACCGCGCTGCTCGCCACCGCCGGCTTCCGCGACGTCCTGGAGATGCGCCGCGAGCACCGCTATGAGCTCTACGACCTGCACCTCGAACTGCCCGCGCCGCTGGTCCCGCGGCACCTGCGCTTCGACGTTCCGGAGCGGATCCTCGCGGACGGATCCGTCCGGACCGCGCTCGACGAGGCTTACGTTGTAAGGCTCGGCCGGGAGCTGGCCGCGCGCGGGATCGAAGCCGTCGCGGTCTGCTTCCTGCACGCCTTCACGAACCCCGCGCACGAACGGCGGGTGGCGGAGCTTCTCGCCGAGGTCGCGCCGGAGCTCAGGGTCGCGCTGTCGTCGGACGTCGTGCCGGAGATCCGCGAGTTCGAGCGCGCGTCGACGACGGTCGCGAACGTCTACGTCCAGGACCTCACCGAGCGCTACCTGCGCGACCTCGAACACCGGTTGCGGCGGCTCGGGATCGCCGGGGCGCCGCACATCATGCTGTCCAACGGCGGGCTGGCGACCGTCGGCACCGCGGCCCGGTACCCGATCCGCATCCTGGAGTCCGGCCCGGCGGGCGGCGCGCTCGCGGCAGCCGCCGTCGGCCCGCCCGACCTGCTGGCCTTCGACATGGGCGGCACGACGGCGAAGCTGTGCCTGATCGCGGGCGGCGCGCCGCTGGTCACGCACCAGTTCGAGGTGGACCGGAAGTACCGGCTGCTGCCCAGCTCCGGGCTGCCGGTGCGGGTGCCGGTCACGGACATGATCGAGATCGGTGTCGGCGGCGGGTCGATCGCGCGCATCGACACGCTCGGGCTGCTGACCGTCGGGCCTGACTCGGCGGGCTCCGAGCCCGGTCCGGTCTGCTACGGCCGCGGCGGCGCCGAGCCGACCGTCACCGACGCCGATCTGGTGCTCGGCTACCTCGACCCGGGCTACTTCCTCGGGGGCGGCATGCCCCTGGACGCCGAGGCCGCGAGAGTGGTGCTCCGGAAGGCGATCGCCGATCCGCTCGGGGTGAGCGTCGAAGAAGCCGCGTGGGGCATCCACACCAGCGTCAACGAGGACATGGCGAACGCCGCGCGGGTGCACGCGGTCGAGCGCGGGCACGACCCCGCGAAGCTGCCGATGTACACCTTCGGCGGCGCGGGCCCGGTGCACGGCGCCGGCGTCGCGCGGGCGCTCGGGGCG
>NZ_JAAGNB010000945.1:0-935 GCF_010550475.1 Amycolatopsis sp. SID8362 | reverse complement strand
CGCCATGAGCAACCGCACCCGCCGGACCCGGGCGGCCAGCACCAGCAGCCCGAGGACGACGGCGGCGAGCAGCCCGCCCCACCAGCCACCCGGCCAGCCGATGACCGCACCCGGGGCCCGCGCGCCGTGCCGCGCCACCGTGATCAGCCACCGGGCTTCGGGATCGGCGAGGTGCACCAGGAACTTCCCGCCACCCGGCCACCACGGGCCGGTGACCGTCGCCAGCACGCCGAGCACGGTCGCCGGGGCCACCACAGGCGCGGCGAGGACGTTGGTCAGCACCGAGACCAGGCTCACCGAGCCCGCCATCCCCGCGAGCACCGGCGCCGTCACGAGGAAGGCCGCCAACGGGATCGCCAGACCTTCCGCGAAGCCCGGCGGGACCCCGCGGCGGACCAGCCCACCAGCCCAGCGCGGCGCGAGCAGCACCAGCCCGGCGGTGGCGAAGACCGACAGCGCGAACCCGAAGTCGGTGGCCATCGCCGGATCCACCACCACGAGCACGCACACCGCGAACGCCAGCGCGGGCAGTGCCGAACCCCGCCGGCCCAGCGCCAGTGCCAGCAACGCCACCGCCGCCATGACTCCCGCCCGCAGCACGCTCGGCTCCGGCCCGACCAGCACGAGGAACCCCGCCAGGCAGGTCCCGGCCGCCACCGCCGACAGCCGCGGCCCGAGCCGCAGCAGGCGAAGCAGCAGCAGAACCGCACCACAGGCCACGGCGAGGTTGCCGCCGCTGACCGCGGTGAGGTGGGCGAGGCCCGCGGTGACGAACTCCTGCTCGACGCGGGGTGACAGCCCGCTGGTGTCGCCCAGGACCAGCCCCGGCAGCAGGCCGGCGGGTTCGTCCGGCAGGGCCTGGCACAGGTCGTGCAGGCCCGCGCGAAGGGCGGCCGCGGTCCGCTGCCACCACGGCGCCGGGCCCGGCTCCCCCG
>NZ_JAAGNB010000900.1:0-1222 GCF_010550475.1 Amycolatopsis sp. SID8362 | reverse complement strand
GAGCCGCGGGACGGCGGGACCGAGCGCCCCGGCCACCGCGGTGACCCACGGGTCGTCGTCGTGTGCCGCCGGAACGACCAGCAGCCACGTCCCGTCGGACCCGGCCGGGCCGGCGGGCAGCGGCTTCCAGGAAACGCGGTAGGTCCAGCCGTCCACAAGGGACTGTTCGTCGCGGGCCCGCCGCCACGAGGACAACGCGGGCAGCACCGCGCCGAGCGCGTCGCGGTCGACGTCGAGCTGCGCGGCGAGGTCGCCGAAGTCCTCCTGCTCCACCGCCGCCCAGAACCCGGCGTCCGCGGCGCCGCCACCGGTCAGCGGCTCCGGCCAGAACCGCTCGTGCTGGAAGGCGTAGGGCGCCACGGCGGCGCGGGGGCCGCGGCCGAACAGCCGCGCCCAGGCGACGTCCACCCCGGACACGTGCAGCTTCGCCAGCGCCGAGACGAGCGCGGCCGGTTCTTCCCGGTCCCGCCGGAGGACGGGCACCACGACGTCCGCCTCGACCATCGCCGACAGCACGCCGTCGGGGCCCAGCTCCACGAACGCCGAAACGCCGTCCGCGGCCAGCGCGGCCACGTGGTCGGCGAACCGGACGGTGTCCCGGACGTGCGCGACCCAGTACTCCGGCGACGTCACGTCCCCGGACGCCACCACCGGGACCGACGGCTCGGCGAACTCGAGTTCCGCGACGACGGCGCGGAAGCCGGCCAGCATCGGGTCCATCAGCGGCGAGTGGAACGCGTGCGACACGTTGAGCCGCTTCGCCTTCTCGAACTTCTCCGCGATGTCCAGCACGGGCCCTTCGGCCCCGGAGATCACCACCGCGCGCGGACCGTTCACCGCCGCGATCGCCACCCCGTCGCCGAGCAACGGCGTCACCTCGTCCTCCGAGGCCACCAGGGAAACCATCGCGCCGCCGGCCGGCAGGGCCTGCATCAGCCGCCCGCGGGCCGCCACCAGCCGGCACGCGTCGGCCAGCGAAAGCACGCCCGCCACGTGCGCGGCGGCGATCTCGCCGATCGAATGCCCCGCCACGCGGTCCGGCCGGACGCCCCACGAGTCCAGCAGCCGGGCCAGGGCGACCCCCAGCGCGAACAGGGCGGGCTGCGCGAACTCGGTCCGGTCCAGCAGGTCCGCGTCGTCCCCGAAGACGACCTCCCGCAGCGGGCGGTCCAGTTCGACGTCCAGGTGGGCGAACACGGTGTCCAGCGCCTCGGCGAACACC
>NZ_JAAGNB010000813.1:0-2601 GCF_010550475.1 Amycolatopsis sp. SID8362 | reverse complement strand
TGGCGAACGCGGCGTCGAACCGGCTGCCGGCGCTGTCCCCGACCCGCCGGTTCAGCCCGCTCGGGATGCGCCCGACGCGCGCCGCCACCGCCGCGGACCTGGACCGGATCGTCGAAGCCCACGCGAGTGCGGCCCGCACGGCCGAGGAAGCCGGCTTCGACGCCGTGGAAGTCCACTTCGGACACAACTACCTGGTCAGCGCGTTCCTCAGCCCGCGGCTCAACCACCGCACCGACGGCTTCGGCGGCAGCCTCGCCAACCGGGCCCGCCTGGCGCGCGAGATCGCCCGCGCGGTGCGCGACGCGGTCGGCGACCGGCTCGCGATCACCGCCAAGCTGAACATGGACGACGGCGTCCCCGGAGGCTTCTGGCTGGACGAGAGCATCGAAGTCGCCCAGTGGCTGGAGGCGGACGGCAGCGTCGACGCGCTGGAGCTCACCGCGGGCAGTTCGCTGCTCAACCCGATGTACCTGTTCACCGGAGACGCGCCGGTGCGGGAGTTCGCCGCTCGCTTCCCGCAGCCGGCCCGCCTGGGCCTGCGCCTCGGCGGCCGGTTCTTCCTGCGCGAGTACCCGTTCCGCGAGGCCTACCTGCTCGACCGCGCCCGCCAGTTCCGCGCGGCGCTGCGCCTGCCGCTGATCCTGCTCGGCGGGATCACGACGGTGGAGACCATGAACCTGGCGATGGCGGAGGGCTTCGCGTTCGTCGCGCTGGCCCGCGCCCTGCTGCGCGAACCGGACCTGGTCAACCGCATGCGGGCGGACGCGAGCACGCGTTCCCTGTGCGTCCACTGCAACCGCTGCATGCCCACGATCTACGGCGGCACGCACTGCGTCCTGACCTGACCCCCTGGGCCGATCGGCCCAATTCGCGGCGTCCCGGAACCGGGGCTTCCCCGCGGGCGTCAGTATGAAGACGTCAAGGGGGTTGTGATGCCGGAGGGGAATCCGCTCGTCGCGGAGTCGAAGCAGGACCCGGACGGCCCGGGCGCGTTCACCGCCGGCAACGGCGACTACGGCTGGGCCGGCGGCATCGGCATCGCCGAATCCTCGATGGACGCCTTCAACGGCATCAAAGACGGCGACTGGGTTTCCGGCGGCCTCGGCATGCTCTCCCTGGCCGGGGAAATCGCCGGCGCGGCGATCGACCCGTTCGGGTACCTGATGTCGTCGGTGGCGTCGTTCCTGATGGAACACGTCCAGCCGTTGAAGGACATGCTCGACTCGGTGGCGGGCAACCCGCCGGTGATCCAGTCGTATGCCGACACGTGGGGCAACGTGTCCAAAGCACTCGGGGAACGCAAAACCGACTTCGACAACGCGGTCAAGAACGGCACCACCGGCTGGACCGGCGCGGGCGCGGACGCCTACCGCAAGTTCGCGGCGGAACACAGCGAGGCGTTGTCGGGCGCGGCGACGGTGGCCGGGGCGATCAGCACGGTCACGATGATCATGGGCCAGGTCGTGTCGTTCGTCCGCGAGACGGTCCGGCAGCTGATCGCGGACCTGGTCGGCAAGCTGATCGCGTGGGTGATGGAGGAGGTCTTCTCCCTCGGTTTCGGCACCCCGGTGGTGGTCGCGCAGGCATCGGCGGCGATCGCGAAGTGGGGCAAGAAGATCGGGGAGCTGCTGAAGAAGCTCACCGACACCATCCGGAAAGTGTCACCGCTGCTGTCGAAGCTGGTGGACGTCTTCGAGAAGATCGCGAAGGTGTTCGGGAAGGTCCTGGGCAAGGTCTCGGGCCTGGACGGGTTGAAGGTCAAGGAGGGCGGCTTCGTCCACAAGATCCCCAAGGGCGAGGGCGGCGGGGTCCATGCTCGAGCCCACGGCGGCGACTCTCCGGACGGAGACGGCTCCTCCGGCGGGGAGGGTTCCCACTCCAGTGAGGGGGACGGATCGCGGGGTGACTCGGGCGAATCCGGCCACGCGGACGGGGATTCGCCCAGTTCGGACCCGATGAACACCGATTCCACACCGGATACGGGGTCCCGCCGCGGCTCGGGCCGGGACGGGGACAGCTCCCCCTCCCACACCGGGGACGAGACACCGGACGGCAGCCCCTCGGCAGCACGCTCCGATGACGGTGCGCCCACCCACAGCGGAGACGGCAGCTCCTCGCCTGCGCGTGGCAGCGATGGTGCGCCCTCGCACGGCGGGGACAGTGGTCCCGCGGCGACTCGATCGCCGTCCCACACGGGCGATGCGAGCCCCTCGGCGACCCGCAGCAGCGAACCCTCCCACACCGGCGACAGCAGTCCGTCGCCCACCCGCGGCAGCGACGGCACACCGTCGCACACCGGGGACAGCACGCCGTCGCGGGCGAGCGACAGCAGCCCCTCACCCACCCGCGGCAGCGACAGCACGCCCTCCCACACCGGCGATTCCAGCCCCTCGCCCACCCGCGGGAGCGACAGCACGCCCTCCCACACCGGCGATTCCAGCCCCTCACCCACCCCGGGCAGCGACAGCACCCCGTCACACACCGGGGACAACACCCCCGCCCGGGCCAGCGACAGCAGCCCGTCTCCGACGCGCAGCAGCGAACCCGCCCACACCGGCGGGGACACCAGCCCCTCGCCGACACGAGGCAGCGACAGCACTC
>NZ_JAAGNB010000723.1:0-734 GCF_010550475.1 Amycolatopsis sp. SID8362 | reverse complement strand
CCTCAGCCGGGCGCTCGTCGCGCTCGGGGACGTCGCCGAGGACGCGCTGCGGACCGGGCTGGCGAGCCTCGATCCCGCCGTGCGGGCGCACGCCCG
Organism: Amycolatopsis sp. SID8362; assembly: GCF_010550475.1. Taxonomy (NCBI): domain Bacteria; kingdom Bacillati; phylum Actinomycetota; class Actinomycetes; order Pseudonocardiales; family Pseudonocardiaceae; genus Amycolatopsis; species Amycolatopsis sp. SID8362. Next base: position 638 of record NZ_JAAGNB010000723.1, on the reverse strand, counting down.
TGCCACGCGGAAGCTGCTGCGCGACCCGGACGCCGGGTTCGACCTGGGCGTCGACGAGGCGAAGCGGGTCGTCGCGCTCGGGCCGGAACGCGCCGGGGGAACGGCGTGCTGATCGGTGAGGTGGCCCGCCGGTCCGGGGTGAGTTCGCGGATGCTGCGGCACTACGACTCCCTCGGGCTGGTGCGGCCGACCGGGCGCACGGTCGGCGGCTACCGCGAGTACTCCGAAGCGGACATCCGCCGGATCTTCCACGTGGAAGGCCTGCGCTCGCTGGGGTTGTCGCTGCGGCAGGTCGGCCGCGCGCTCGCGGACCCGGCCTTCACGCCGTCCACTTTGGTCGGTGACCTGGTCCGGCGGACCGAAGAACGGCTGCAGCGGGAACGCGAGCTCCTCGAGCGCCTGCGGGCGATCGACGCTTCGGCGTCCTTCGGCTGGGAAGGCGTGCTGCGCGTCATCGAACTCCTGCACGGGTTGGATTCGCCCAGTCCGGCGAGCCGGCAGCAGGCCGTCCTGGCGCCGGCCGACGACGTGCCGCTGCCCGCCGAGCTGCTGGCCAAGGCCGTCCTCACCGAACGCGACCCGTTCGTCGCCGGCGCCCTGCGGTGGGCGCTGGCGCGGGCGGGCGGCGACGGGCTGGC
>NZ_JAAGNB010000664.1:0-1106 GCF_010550475.1 Amycolatopsis sp. SID8362 | reverse complement strand
ACCGCGCGACCGTCCTTTCCGGACTGCGCGACCTGGCCGGCGGCGGGGCCGCGCCGTCCGACGTCCGGACCGGCCGCACGGTGGCGTTCCTGTTCACCGGGCAGGGCGCGCAGCGGCTCGGCATGGGACGCGAGCTGTACCACCGGTTCCCGGTGTACGCCGAGGCGTTCGACGCCGTGCTCGCCGAGCTGGACCCGCGGCTGCGCGACGTCGTCTTCGGCGACGACGCGCGGCTGCTGGACCGGACGGAGTTCACCCAGCCCGCGCTGTTCGCCGTCGAGGTCGCGCTGTTCCGGCTCGCCGAGTCCTGGGGCCTGCGCGCGGACTACTTCGCCGGGCACTCCGTCGGCGAGATCGCCGCGGCGCACGTCGCCGGCGTCTTCACCCTCCGCGACGCGTGCACGCTGGTGACGGCGCGGGCGCGGCTGATGCAGAACCTGCCGCCGGCCGGGCTGATGGTCTCGATCCGGGCGAGCGAGGACGAGGTCCGGCCGCTGCTGACCGACGGCGTCGCGATCGCCGCGGTCAACGGACCGCGGTCGGTGGTCGTCTCCGGGCACGAGGACGCCGTCCTCGCGGTGGCCAGCCGGTTCGAGAAGGCGAAGCGGCTGCCGGTCAGCCACGCCTTCCACTCGCCGCTGATGGACCCGGTGCTGGCGGACTTCGCCGAGGTCGTCGCCGGGCTGGCGGTCGTGGAGCCGGCGACGCCGATCATCTCGAACCTGACCGGGCAGGAGAGCACCGAGCTCGCCTCGCCCGGCTACTGGGTCCGGCACGTGCGCGAGACCGTGCGCTTCGCCGACTCGATCGAGACGCTGGTCAAGGCGGGCGTGACGGCGTTCGTCGAGCTCGGCCCCGACGGCGTGCTGTCCGCGCTGACCCAGGACATCGCCGACGACGTCGTCGCGGTACCGCTGCTGCGGCGCGACCGCGGCGAGGAAACCGCGATCGTGACCGCGCTCGCCGGCCTCCACACCGCCGGGGCCGCCGTCGACTGGGAAGCGTTCTTCGCGGGCACCGGTGCCCGGCGCGTCGCCCTGCCGACGTACGCCTTCCAGCGCGAGGTGTACTGGCCGAAGGCGGCCGCGCTCCGCGGCGACGCCACC
>NZ_JAAGNB010000613.1:0-588 GCF_010550475.1 Amycolatopsis sp. SID8362 | reverse complement strand
TCGACGACGCCGTCGTGCTGCTCACTCCGGACGGCCCTGACCCGGCGGGGGTCCGGGCGTTGCTGCCGTAGGAGGGCGGCGGTGCTGGTCACCCGTGCAGGGTGTGGCTGGGCGGGCAGCCGTACACCCGTTTGTGCGCGGCCGCGAACCGGCCGGGGTGCGGGAAACCCCAGCGGATCGCGATGGCGGTCACCGTGTCGCCCCGGGCCGGGTCGGCGGCGACCAGGTCGTCGTGGGCGCGGGCGAGCCGGACCAGCCGCAGGTACTGCAGCGGCGTCAGGTCGTGGTGGCGGGCGAAGGCGTACTGCAGCGCCCTCGGCGTCACGTGGCAGGCGCGGGCGATGTCGCCCAGCCCGATGTCGGTGTGCGCGTGCTCGTGGACGAAGTCCTCGGCGCGCCGCAGGGTGTCCGGGGCGGCCGGGCCGTCACCGGGGGACGCCGCGTTCGGGAACACCGCCAGCGCGGTCGCCGCGAGCATACGGGTGGCCTGGCCGATGAGCAGCGGGCTCGACGCCGTCTCGTCGTCGTCCAGCAGGCCGCGGACGAACGCCGTCGCGCGCTGCCAGTGCCCGGCCGCGGCCGCCGAGC
>NZ_JAAGNB010000570.1:0-320 GCF_010550475.1 Amycolatopsis sp. SID8362 | reverse complement strand
TCCTGCACCGGGCGCTCGCCGGCCGCGTCGGCGAGTCCCGGCAACTGCTCGAGAGCGCGGACGGCGTCGTCGCGGGCGACACGGTGCTGCGCCGGTTCTCGGCGGCCGGCCTGCGCACCGAGCTGGAGGCGGCCGGCCTGGACGTGACGCTGCTGCAGGGCGACCGGGTGATCTCGGACCTGGTGGCGGGCGACGTCCGCGAAGAGGAGCTGGCGGACTTCGAGCTCGCGGCGGCGGGCACGCCGGCCCTGCGGGAGATCGCTTCGCGGCTGCACGCGGTGGCGCGCCCCCGCTCCTGACCGGCGGGTTCCGGCCGTCGC
>NZ_JAAGNB010000527.1:0-218 GCF_010550475.1 Amycolatopsis sp. SID8362 | reverse complement strand
CGGCTCGCCGGGGCCCCGCCCGGCGACGTCGCCGGCTGCTCGTGCTGGCAGACCTGAGCGAGTCGATGCGCGCGCAGGAACCCGCTTACCTGCACCTGATGCACACGTTGACGACCGTGCTCGACGCCGAGGCTTTCGCGTTCGCCACCGAGCTGACCCGGCTCACCCCGGTGCTGCGCGGCAGCGGCCCGCCCGGTGCCGTGGTACGGCGGGCCGGG